>NZ_JBHXWI010000013.1:0-203937 GCF_042671975.1 Rhodococcus sp. NPDC127593
GCTGCCCATCGGAAATCTCCAAAGCGGGTACCGGGTTCCTCATGTACGGATTCTATCGAATCGATCAAGAATTATTTGCGAGACACACCACTAGCATGACCATCATCGACTGGGGCAGTTTCTCGAGTAGGTCACTCGTCGAGGTCAGCGTGAACGCGCAGTAGTCACGTTCTGCGGCGCAGTAAGGCGTGGACTGGCGAACGCGATCGGCAAGGTCGTGCGCCTCCTGCTTGAGTTGTTCGTCGGTATAGCGAAGTCGATCCTGGACTGGGCTCACACTGTTCTCGGACACGGTATCGTGCCGGGCGGACAGATACGCGAGTGCCGCGTCTTCGTCGAAGGTGATGCGGTGCTCCGCGAGGGCCGCGATAAGATTCGTACCTGCGACGTGTCGGGACCGGGGCGGTGCTGGCTGGTGAAGGCAACCGCGGTGACACCGATTTGAAAGATGTCACCCGATTGGAGCCGTCTCCGTCCGGCCAGTCGTTCGCCGCAGGCGGGTGACCGTACGGTCCGATGTCAGCGCTACGTCGGATCGGTGAGCGCCCTACGGTTAGCCGCCGGACGTCGGCAGGCAACGTCAGCTGATGGTTACGCCCCTGCCCGTCGGCGGGCGTCCTCAATGCCGCTCATCAGTGTCCCACTCGATGAGTCCGGCCGGTTCATTCGCCTACGCCTGTTCGCTCCGTGCAGTTGATTCCGTGGTCGACGTGTCGCTGCCTCATGCGCTGAAAGTGCTTGTAGCAGGCGAGTTCACGGGCACGAGCGGCACTCCCGTCACGGAGCGCGGGTGTGGTGAGGAGTCGTAGTGTCGCCTGGGTCGTCCCGTACACGTCCCCGCGCCGGTAGACCAGTCCCACACTTGTGGGTATGAGCAGTCCTACGGTGTTGGCCCTACTGGTTGCAGTCCTGTCGATTGGTCGTGATCCATGGAATGGACTCCGCCCATTCAGTTTCCGCGAACGGTCTCAGCTGGACCACTCGACCTCGATTCAACTCGGGTAACAGTCATACTCGAGTCAAGTGCAAAGAACCCGACGGTGCAAGTGGTGATCGCCAGGACATGTTCCGGACGGGTCGGGGGCAAAGTCGCGACGTGGTTCATCTCGTCTACGGTCGGTCGAGCACGGCGGGTTCACCGTGGAGATGGTCGACTTGGGCGAGCTGAACCCCCCGATGATGGACGAACCAAATCATCCACGGCTGCGTCCATGCCCCCACCTGCACACGATGCACTGGAGTGCGACTATCGACCGTGCCGATCCGTTCGTGTTCGTCACTCCCGCTCCTGTCGGATTCGCTAGCTCCCGCGACCCCTGATCAAAAGGTCCCCTAGGACAGCGACACCATCATTCCCTTGCCCTCGAGCCCATCTGGCCTATGACCTGTACCGCAAGCCCATGGCAGATCCACCCGGAGTTCTGCCGTGTCTGCCCGCCGGAAACGGCGATGGGCCTGCAGCACACCGGCATGTGGCTGGGCGGTCCGTTGGAGTTGCGCGACAATGCGGAAACCACGAGCCTCGACGGCCGCAGCAGCGGGGATCGCCGCCCACTGTATGGGCTACTTCGGATGGGAAGCACGGTCTGGCGACCAAGTGCGCGGGCCGGGTTCAATACGGATCATCGACCGCGCCTCAATAGTGTTCGTTTTGTCCGTTGTTCACCGCTGTGAACAACGGACAAAACGAATATTCTTACGTTCGAGCTGCCTACTGCCGCGGGGTTACGAGTTTCGGATCAGATGCATGACACGGTGACGTATTTCGATGAATTGCGGTAGCTCACGCGAGGTGATCTGGTCCCGGTTCTGTCCGAGGTCCACATCGATGATCTCGCGAACTCGGCAGGGGTTCTTGCTGAGGACCACGACTCGTTCGGCGAGGTAAACGGCTTCGTCGATGTCGTGGGTGACGAGGAGTACCGTCATCCCGTACTTGTGTTGCAGAGCCAGCGTCAGATCTTCTAGTTCGAATCGAGTCCGGGCATCAACCGACGCAAAAGGCTCGTCCATGACGAGGATTTCGGGTCGGGTGGCGATCGCCCGGGCAATGGCTACCCGTTGTTGCATTCCACCTGAGAGCTGCCATGGATACTTCCCTCCCGCGTCGGCGAGACCGACCGATTTGAGTGCCTCGACCGTACGAGATCGAATCTCGCTGCGGTCGAGTTTGCGCGCTCGCAGCGCAGGAGAAACCGGAACCGGCCGGCTGTGTCCTTGAGCAGCTCGAACTTTGCAGTAGTCGCCCCTCCTCATGGAGTCCACGGTGGCCGCGGACGACGCTCACGGTAAGCCGACCGATCACCCTCGGCGGCCGAACACACGATTCCCGCGCTCGGCTCGATCCGCCGCACTCGCTCGCTGCAGAGCGTGCACCCCACTCCTGAACCGGCATCGTCAGAAACTCTGTGCACGCGGTCGCACGCGCCAGTTAGCGGTGCAGTCGCCTTCTGAATCTGACATTCGCCGTGGAGCGCCGTTCTCCGGTGTGCCGGTTTAGCGGGCTAAACGAACCCGAGAACCGCAGAACGGAGCTCAGCCCGTTTCGCCTGCATCGCCCCCGGCAGCACCCGACTCGAACTCAACGCCTGCAGCCTCTCCGGACTCCATCACCTTGCGCCCATCGGAGCCAACCGCGCACCACACCCCACCATCAAGTGGCCGGCGCAGCGATAACCCGGAAGATCGGGCTCACCTCCGCCGTAACGTCAAGCGGACGGACTCAACTCGGGGTTGTACGACTCGGCGTTTGCCGTGGCGCCACCATCGATCGACAAGACTGTGCCCAAGACGAACGAGCTCTTGTCAGAGGAAAGCCAAACCACAGCGTCTGCCACTTCATCCGGAGTTCCGAGCCGATGCAACGGTTGCGGGGCCAGGATCATCTCCTTCGCGGCCGCAGGTAGCTGGGCAACCATGGGTGTGCCGATGGCGCCGGGAGCGACTGCGTTGATCCTGATTCCCATGTTGGCGTATTCGCCGGCAGCTGTCTTCGTCAGTCCGACGACTCCGTGTTTGGCGGCTACATATGCGCCGGCCCACAAAGTTCCGACGAGCCCGGCCTCGGAGGCTGTGTTGACGATGGTGCCGCCTCCGTTGCTCTTCATGTATTGGATCTCGTACTTCATCGCGAGCCATACGCCTTTCAGGTCGACTGCGATGATGCGGTCAAAGTCGTCCTCGTCGATCTCAGCCATGAACCCTGTTCCCGAGATCCCGGCATTGTTGTGCGCGAAGTCGAGTCGCCCGAAGTGCGCTACTGTCTCGTCGACCATGTCCCGGACTGATGTCGAATCGGCGACGTCGACCGGGATGAAGATCGCCTTTCCCCCGGCCTCTTCGACGAGGGCGACTGTTTCGAGTGCTTGGTCGCGAACGTGTTCCAGGTCGGCAACCACGACACCGGCGCCCTGGCGGCCGAACGCCACTGCCGTAGCGCGGCCTATGCCTCCGGCCGCACCGCTCACCAAGCCAGCTTTTCCTTCAAAATCGCGCATTTGCTATACCTCAATAGTCTCTCTGTTGTATGTCAGCGCCACCGCGCGTGAAGACCGTTTGCAAAGGTGGAGGCCATATTTCGCGCTCTGAATCTCTCCAGGTCGACCGCATCGAGCAGCCTTCGCCGGACCGTCACGACGGCTACCGGACAAGCCATCCGGCATCGACAGGGAGCGCAACCCCGGTGACGAAGCGACCCGTAGCGGACACCAGATACTCGACAGCGGCACTGATGTCCTCTGGATCCACCCATGGTTCTGGAAGAGCGTGGAGCGCGGGGAGCACGGCGGCGACATCATCACGGGTAGGGGCTTGGTGATCGGGAAGAAACAGCTGGTAGAGAGCGCTGTTGTGCACCATTGCCGTGTCCGTAGTTGTCGGAAGAACTGCGTTGACACGAATTCGGTCAGGACCCAACTCGATCGCCAGCGCCTTCATCAGACCGAGTACTCCATGCTTTGCAGCTGTGTAGTGCGCGAGATTGGCGTTGCCCTTGACGCTGGCCGTCGAGCCGGTCAGAACGATCGCACCGCCGCGGCCGCCGGCGCGAAAATGTGGGATCGACGCGCGGACCGTATTGAAGACCCCCGTCAGATTGACGTCGATCATGTCGTCCCAGATGTCGTCCGACATCGAATCGGCGGGACAGAAGCTGGCGAATCCGGCGTTGGCAACGACGATGTCGAGGCCTCCCAGCTCCCCGACAGCGGCATCAAGCTGGTCGCGCACTCCACCGCGATCACGAACATCGATCTGAGCGGTGACAATACGGCGGCCGAGAGCTGTGACTTGCGTAGCTGTCGTAGCGAGATCCATATCGGAGGCCATCGCATACGGAGCCGTGGTCACCGACCCACAGATGTCGAAGGCAATGACGTCTGCCCCGTTGCGGGCAAGACGCACCGCGTGGCTTCGTCCTTGTCCGCGTGTCGCCCCAGTGATGAAGGCGACCTTGCCGAGAAGCGGTAGTGATCCCATTGGTTTGTCAGATTTGGTACTCGTCGATGAGTGGTTGCAGCAACTGTGCTGCAATGTCAGGGGTGACAAAATCGGCGGGATCGACCTCTCGAATGGTTCGGCTAGCCGGGTTCTCGTAAACTCTCTCGCCGATGAGAAGGCAATCCTCACTGTACGGCCAGAAGGTGCTCAACCAATGCTCGAGTTGGTAATAACCTTTCGAATTCTCAACTGTGAGTCCCATAGCCTCGATCTGATAGCCCCGCAGGTGGTGCGCGAAGTGCGACTCGATCGCCAGCCCCCAGTCGGCAACGGCCATCTTTTCGCTCAGTGGTCCGAATACCGTTCCCCCGGAGCCATCGAGCGCGGAGTAGAACGTTGCTACTTCATCACGTCCATTCAGGGTCAGGGCCTGATCCATGTAGAACATGAAATAGTGAGGATTCTCTACAATCATGTTGTCCTGCAAGATTTCTTTCCAGCGCCCTGAAACCTCCAGCATTGCATGCAGCCTGTAGTTCTTGATCATCGCAATATGACGAGGATCGGACGTCTTCTCGAGCAGTTCATTGGGGCTGACGCATACATTGCGTGGATCGAAGTTGGGCATGGAAGTCTCCTGTTTACGGGCTGTGCGGGGCTGATGATGCGACGGTTAAAAGGACCGCCACTAATGTGATGCATGGCAAACCTACGTCGATGGTGCGATCTACGCCATCCCGATTCTTTCGATCGTCTTCGGGAAAACCGGATGAGAATCTCGGTAGCCCTTGAGCCCGGCTGGAACGTCCGGGGTCTGCCCGCGCCCGGCTCCCCCTCCGCGTGTATCCGCACCCCCAGGGCAGGCGCCGGCAAACCCTCTCGGGCCCGCCGGCGGTCACCGCAGGGCGCCTGCAGACCCGGCAATCCACCGCAACCCTCCTCTGGTTCGACGCTAGGTAGATCCCCAGTGTTGCCCAGGCCGCTCTGTGAGATCATGAAGTGATCCCCGCTGCATGGAGGAATCTGCGATCGCCCAATCTGGTGTCGCGGATCTGACCCTCCTAGTGCGCGCGACGACAGTCGGTCTTGCGCGACCGGAGGTGGCGACTGATGACAGAGGGTGAGTCGAGCGGATGAGTCGAGCGGAGAACGGCGATGGCGGAAGCCGGCTGAATCTGAGTCTGCGGCGGTTGATGCTCTTTCAAGCCGTTGCAAAGCACCGGCATTTTGGTCGTGCTGCACAAGAACTCTTCGTCTCACCGACATCCCTTAGTGAGCAGATCAGAAAACTGGAAGACGAAATTGGTATCCAGCTGTTCGATCGCACTCCTCGTGGCGCTCAACTGACACAGGAGGGGCAGGTTCTATTAGAATCCGCTGGCCGGATTATTAGAGAAGCCGATCGTTTTGATGCACTGGTTGGGTCGATTCTCCGGGGTAGTAGAGATAAGATAAGGTTAGGTTTCGTTCCCCTTGCGGCGGGGCCGCTAACGGCAGTTTTCGTTCGTCGGTTCGAGGATGATTTTAAGCAATTCGAACTTGAGCTCATCTCCGTCGACTTTTCTGAGCAGAATTCATCTGTACAGTCATCGGAGATAGACGCATGCATCGCGAGAGGGCCACTCGATCTTACTGGACTACGTTTTGTTAAGCTCGTTTCCGAGCCTCGAATGGTCATGATCTCGGTCAGTAATCGGATGGCAAAGGCAAGCTATCTCACTATCGAAGATTTGCAGTCCGAACCCAGGGTGACCCGAACCAACGTGCCAAACGATTGGCACAATTGGTGGTCACTCGATCCTTCTCCCAATGGCACGAGCCCGCCTTACGGGCCATCGGTTCTATCCTTCGAAGAGCAGATAGAATTGGCGGCAATCGATAGAGCAATTAGTATCGTTCCAGCGTCGGCAACGTTTTACTATCACAGGCCAGACATCGCATTCATACCTATCCGTGACGCACCACCGAGTGAAGTCTTTCTGTGTGCGCGCGCTGATCGCGACCACCCTGGCGTCGATGCGCTCTTCGACGTTGCGCGGAGTACCTATTCGGCCACCTCTGAGGGGTAGCCAAGCCATACGGATAGGCAACTTGTTCATCCTGGGCGGCCGCATCGGTGGCCGGCAACCCGAAGATTACCGCGAACAAGATCCGCCAGGCTCACAAGATGCGTCGGAATGCCGCTCGTCGACATCGCGGAGATCCTCGGAGTGGGTGAGTGCCGATCGGGCTACGCTGGCTGGTTCAGTTGAGCCTGGACACCTGATAGTGGCTGATCAGATAGCCGTCGGGCGTGGGCTTGACCAGCACGCTCAGGTACACGGTCAGCGTCGGCCTGTCTGTGAAGGAGAAATCGACGCTCAGGTAACCGAGCACCACGTCGTCTGCGAGTCGACGGGTTTCGAGGATCCGGTACGCGGCGGTCATACCCGGCGGCTGGGAGTCGTAGTAGTCGGCGACACCCTGCCGTCCGACTGTATACGGGTGCAGGCCTTGGAAAATTGCGTCCGCGGTGAACTCAGCGGCGACGTGCTGGGGTTCGTGCGCGTCGACGGCGGCGTTCCACCGGTCGAGCACCCTGCGCAAGATCTCTTCGTTTTCAGCCGTGCTGTTCATGAGATGTCCGCCTCGCTCTCAGTGCCCGGCGCTCTGGCCGCCGTCGACGTGCAGGATTTCGCCGGTGACGAACCCGGCGTGCTCGAGGTAGAGGATCGCGTCGACGACGTCGCCGATCTCGCCCAGCCGGCCGACCGGGTGCAGGGCGGCGAGCGCCTCATACGTGTCGACCGGGTGCATAGGGGTGCGGATGACGCCGAGCGCGACCGCGTTGACCCGGATTCCGCGGGTCGCATACTCGACCGCCAGCGACTTGGTGACCGCGTTCAGCCCGCCTTTGGTCAGCGATGCGAGTGCCGAGGGCACCTGCGAGTTGGCATGGTCGACCAGGGTGGTCGTGACGTTCACCAGATGGCCGCCGCGGCCCTGGGCGAGCATCGCGGCGACGGCGCCGCGGGAGATGTCGAAGAAGCCGCGCAGGTTCACGCCGGTCACGGCGTCGTAGTCCTCGTCGGTGTAGTCGGTGAACGACTTGGCCACGAAGATTCCCGCGTTGTTCACCAGTGTGTCGATCCGGCCGAACCGCGCCAGCGTCTGTTCGACGATGTCGGCGCCGGTTCCCGGCTGGGACAGGTCGCCGGGCACGGTCAGCACCTCGGGATCGTCGGATGCGCCGATGGAGCGGGAGGTCGCGGCGACGGCGTAGCCGAGCTTGCGGTAACCGGTGACCAGGGCCGCGCCGATGCCCTGGGATGCGCCGGTGACGATGGCAACTTTCTGGGTGGTGCTCATGAGTCGAATACTCGCTTTCGGGATCGTGGTGGGTGCGCAAAGGCAAAAATTCCCGAAATCCCGGTACTACGATTCGGACCACGGGGTGTTTCGCTCACGAATCGATGATGCGCGCGCGGCGGGTACACGCGCCAGTGTCAGACAACGCAACCCCCCGCTCCTGCACCGCATGGGAGGGGGCAGACTGTTTCCTCTCGCAGCAAGGGAGGCATTGGCATGAGCACGCCCGCAACCGATCTCGACTTGACCCTTCCCATCATCGCGGCCCGATAGCCGGCGGCGCATCCACACCGGCTCTCGTCATCGCCGCCGCTCGCGCCGGCGGTCTCGGGTTCCTCGCCGCCGGGTACAAGGCACCGCAAACGCTCGCCGATCAGGTCGCGACCGTGCGCGCAGCGGGCGGCCACTCCGGGACCCTCACTCCGCTCGAGGTCCCGCCGTGTCAAGGTCGACGCAGTGGTGATTACTGCCTTGCTGGCGCCCCCTGTCGCGGCGGTCGGGTCGGGTGGTGATGTCAGAGCGGTGAAAGGAGCCTTGCCCAAAGTTCCGGCAGTACCCCGCTATCTCGGAAGCCGACGCGGGCTGCGGCACAGCGTGAGCGACACGGATGCCCAACGCCCGGTCGCGGCCGCCAAGCGGCCGAACTCGGAGTTGCTGCGCAGCTTCCGCGGGAAGCTCTCGCTCGGTCAAGTTGGGCTGACACCCACGCCGACGGTCCGCCGGGTGCCGGGATTGCGGCGTGAGGAGTTGGCCCAGTTCGCTGGAGTCAGCGTCGACTACTACACACGGCTCGAGCGCGGCCGCAACGTCGACGTCTCCGTCCTCGACGCAATCGCCCTCGTATCACCGTGAATTCAGCGCCGACGACCAAGGGCCGGCGCTTAGCGGGCAGGGACCTCAGCGCCCGACGGCCCGTAATGGCGTGACGACTCTGCCTGAACCGCCTGCGTTCGGGCGAGTGCGGCGCGAGTCGCGGCCTCGACGGTCATCACGATGAAATCGCGTCGGCGAGAGTCCCGATCGCGACCGTCTGGAGACGGTGTCGAGAACAGCTGGTCTGCGGTCTGGAGAGCTACCCAACCGTCGACGAGGGTGATGATGGTGATGAGCAGTTCCTGGGCGTCGGTCTCGGACAGCTCGGGTACCGCTTTCCGTGCGTCGGCGACCTTTGCCCGAGCGTGCTTCCGCCTCGATTCCGCCGCGACGGGTGCCTCGCGCTCGAGTCCCTCCCAGAACTTCAGGCGCGTGAAAGTAGGGTGCGCACGTTGGTAATCGAAGCGGCGGCCGGCGTAGTCCGCGATGGCGGAGACCCCGTGACCTGACAGTTCGACAGCGGCCAGCGAGGTCGCCAACTCATGTTCGAGAACAGCGCTGAAGAACGCCTCTTTCTTGCCGAAGTACTGGTAGATGCGCTCTTTGTTCACGCCCGCTTTCTCGGCGATCCGATCGACACGGGCGCCGGCCAGCCCGAACGCGCTGAACTCCGTAACGCCCGCCTCGAGCAGAAGCCTTTTGGTTCGTTCGGTGTCCCATGCCATTGGGTCATCCTACGGCAACCCCCAACTATTTGGTTGCAAATGAGTGAGGCATGCCCTACTCTGCGGAGTGCAACTGAATAGTTGGAATTTCGGGAAGGGCTGCCTCAGGATGGAATCTCTTGTTCTTGTAGCTGCAGTGGTGGAGCATCTCGCTCCGGCGACCACCAAGCGCCGCCATCCACGGACGGACTGGCATGCTCGGGATCTTGTGCCGGTGCCGCACCCCTCAATCCACGTAAGGGCGGCGGTCACCTGGGTGTCCATCTTCCCGCTCGTCACGTTGGGCATGACGGTCATGGCCTTGTCGGGGCCGATCACGGCCAGCTGGCCGATGTGGCTGCGGGCAATGGTGTTGACCGGTGTCGTCGTTCCCACCTCGGTGTATCTCATCGTGCCGCGCATGCTCGCATCCGTTCGGTGGATGAGCCGGCGCTGTCGTCGCGTTGCCGCCGCGCAGTCCGACGATCGCCATCAGTCGGCAGGACAGCACCGGAATGGAGGTCAATGACGTCGTATCGCTCGAGCGGCTGCGCCAGAAGGTCGCCGACGCCCCGCGACTACCTCCGCAACCCATATTGACTCAGGTTCGCGGCTGCGAGAAGAGTGGGAATCGAGACGAGTGCGCGAATGCAGCGCATTCGACTCACAGAGGAGGACGGCAAAGACGCGAGTCGCACGTGTCAGAACCAATCTGCACACGCTTCGCAGCGGTAACGGTTTGCTCGGTCCTGTGATCTCGTGAGAGGGCTGATGTAGATGGCTGATTCGCGGAACGGGGATTTCGAAGTCGCATGGTCCGAGCGAAGGAATAGCTGATGCGTCGTGTCGCGCTGATCACCGGAGCCAGCCGGGGAATCGGTGCGGCGACCGCCCTCGTCCTCGCCGAGCGGGGGTTTCGGGTTGTCGTCAACTACCGGTCGAGTGCCGAGGAGGCAGACGAGGTCGTCCAGGCCGCGACCGCGGCCGGCGGTGAGGCCGTGGCGATTCAAGCCGACGTCACCGTACCCGACAATGTGACCGAAATGATCGACGAAGTTAACCACAAGTGGGGCGCAGTCGACGTGCTCGTGCAGAACGCATTGATCCCCTTCGATGTCACGTCGTTTGCCGATTTGAGCTGGGAACAGCTCGGCGGCAAGCTGGACCGCGAGCTTCGCGCCGCATTCCTTGTCACCAAATCTGTAGTGCCGGGAATGATTTCCCGCGACTACGGTCGGCTGGTGTACCTCAGCACGGGGTTGTCCCGCCAGCCCCGCGGGGGGATGATCACACTGGGCACCGCCAAGGCGGCGCTGGACCAATTCGTCCGGTACATCGCGCTCGAGTTGGCGCCGCACGGGATCACTGCGAACCTCGTCGCGCCCGCCACGGTCGACGAAACGAAGGTGACCGAGCAGTTGACGACCGAGCAGATAGGTCACCTCGGCGCAACCAACCCTATGGGGCGCCTCGTCCGTCTCGACGAAGTGGCCAAGACGGTGGCCTTCTTGGCAAGTGAGGAATCCGGCTTCACCACTGGGCACTACCTCCCTGTCAACGGCGGCCTTTCCATGGAGTGAAACCAGTCCCGCCGCTGCGGACGTCATCAGATTCGGGGAAGGGTTTCGGCCATGCACACGATCGACCTGGCCTATGCCGGGCATGGTATCCACGAGGAACTGGTCGCCTATGTAGCCGACCAGGAAGGGTATTACGAGGCCGAAGGCGTCCACGTCGCCATCCGCGACGGGGTCCACTGGCAAACGGAGCGTTTGCGCCGCGGCGCAACGATCGGTCTAGGCCGCGTCATGTTGTCGCGGCTGACCGACGGCATCGGCTGGAAAGTGCTCAGCGTCAACACCCATCGTCCGCTGTTCTGGTTTCTCGGCAGCGCCGATGTGACATCCATGGAGGAGCTCCGCGGCCGCCGCTTGGCGGTCCACGCTGCTCACACGGCCCCCGGTTGTTTTGCCCGGATCGTCCTGCGCAGGAACGGTCTGGACCCCAACCACGACCTTGAGTGCGTGGTGCGCGATCCGGGTGACTACCAGATGGACCTGCGACGCCTTCGGGATGGCTCCATCGACGCTGCCTACGTCGGCAGCACGCTCTCACCCGAACAGGTTGCCGAGGAGGAAGGGTTCCACCTGCTTGCCTGGGTGGGCGATCACTTCCAGATCCCCACCGTGGGCGTCGCCGTGGACCCTGTTCATATTCCGCTGGACAGCCCCGCGCTGCAGGCCCTGGTGCGGGCCAACCGACGGGCCCTCCGGACGATCGCCGAACAGCCCCACCTGGCCGTCGACTACATCGCCTCGTTCCTCAACCGACTCACTCGTGATGAAGCGCATCGGCACTACGACCGCTACATCGGCCCGTACTTCACCCCCGACGGCCAGGTGGACCTTGACGTAGCCCGGCAAGCGATGAACTCCGTCGCGGCCGAACTGGGCGTCGCGCAGGTAGCCGTCGACGAGATCTATTCGCCCGCCCAAGATTTCTTGTGAACAGCCTGTTTGATGCGTTCTCGGGAACCCGGAGGTCGACATGAGCGTAAATCTGTTCAGGGGCTTGCCGAGCAGGCCGGCGAATACGACGCCGACATTCGTTGGGGTTACGCCCTGACCGGTTTCGCCCAGCACGAGGACAGTGTGACGGTGCGCCCTGACCGGCGACGTCTCTGGGCGTCGGGGCGCATAGAGACCGCCCCTGCTCGATCCGCGGTTTCCCAGAACAACTGCGTGTTACTTGAATTCTCATGAAAACGCCGAGGCGATCAAGATCAATTCAGTGGATGCCGCAACCTGATCGTCGACTCGGTGGCGAGGTACGCTGCAAGTTCTGCGATTGCTGCCGTAACCGACTCGAATGCCGGGCGGAACACAGTTGAGACAGAGCGCAAGGGTGAGTTTTTGCACCTGAGATAATCAAATTAGCTCTCTAATCGATTCGAGATTCGATTGGAACAGGACATAGGAGTAAGGAAGGATGACGACTTCCGGAAGGGATGCGATATTCGAGACTCTCTTGGAATCGGCCAAGCGCCTCTCATTCGATCCGCGGGACCCCCTGGTTTGCCAATTCGATCCAGATGACGCCGAATTTCACGGGATGACACCCGAGTGGTCGCCTCTCTTCGGCACCGCTACGTGGGAGGCCATGGAGGAGTCGGAACGCGTCCGCCTCACCAGAAGCGAGGTCGCGCAGTTCCTGGGCGTCGGAATCTGGTTAGAGGTGGGATTGCAGGTGGCGTTGCTCCGGGCCAGCCACAGTGCGGACCCAGCCCGCCCGGACATCAAGTTTCTGTTCAACGAATGCGCCGACGAGAACCTGCACTCGTTGATGTTCGTCAACGTCATCGACAGCATCGGATCGCACTTCTATAGACGCGACCGCTCACTGGACTTTTTCGGATGGCTGTTCAGGACCATCGCATGGGACGAGGTGGCGTACGGAATCGTACTGGCCGGAGAAGAGATCTTCGACGTCATGCAACGTGATTGGATGGCGAGCGAAGACGTCGCCGCGCCCATCCGCAGGGCTTGCTATATCCATGTTATCGAGGAATCCCGGCACATGGCGTACGCGCGTCAGAAGATCCGCACTCGGTTGATCAAGATTTCGCGCGTCCGACGGTTTGTCAGCACTCTGGTCATCGCGATGGGAACGCATCTCGTCGCGAAGAGCCTGGTCAATCGTCGAATGTACGAGGACCTCGGCCTGGACTGGAAGGTCGTGGGGCCGGAAATCGCCGCAAACGAACACCACCGGATAATGTTCCGCAGGGCCGCAGAACCGTTTATCGAATTCCTGAGCAGAGAAGGGCTGCTGAATTTCGGCGCGCGATGGATCTACCGAAAATCGAATCTTCTCTGAGCAAGCAGGAGTCGTTGTGACCCATGTTGTCCTAGGACATTGCTGTAAGGACGCCTCGTGCGTGCGGGTGTGCCCGCAGAACTGCATTCATCCCGCCCCCGGCGAAGCGGGTTTCGAGGCGGCCGAGACGTTATTCATCGACCCGCGCTCGTGTATCGATTGCACCGCCTGCGTCGAGGCCTGCCCGGCGTCTGCCATCAAACCCGAGTGGATGTTGACCGTCACCGAACGGCCCTACGCGGCCCGCAACGCAGAGTTCTTCGAGCAGGCTCCCGCCAAGTCCCGCCCCCGGTCGCGACGGATCCGCTTCGAGCAACCGCTGGGCAGGCCGAGCGACAGGCCGAGGATCGCCGTCGTTGGATCCGGGCCGGCGGCGATGTATACCATTCGCGAACTCCTTCGGCGATCGACCTCGGTACGCATCACCGTCTTCGAACAACACGGCGAAATCGGAGGCCTACTGCGCCGGGGCGTCTCCAGGGACCACGTCGGCGTTCGCGACGTGATCCGACTCTTCGACGTGCCCTTCAACGACGATCGCGTCACGATCATCCACAACACGGAAGTCGGCGTGGATGTCTCGGTCGAAGACCTTCGGACCAGATTCGACGCCATAGTGCTCGCGTGTGGCGCTTCACAGCCGCGGAGACTCGGACCCATGACTGCGGATCGGGGCGAGGGTGTCTATGAGGCCATCGACATTCTGGTGGCCGAGAACTGTGGGGCCTCCGGCTTTCGCCCGCGCGGGCCGCTGGGACCGAGATCCCTCGTGATCGGGGCGGGAAACGTCGCCTTCGATGTCATCCGATGGATGGCCAATACACGCGACCGAGGTGCCGCGGCCGAAGCGGTGACGGAGGTGGTGGTGTTGTCGCGCTCGGCCCCGGAACGCGCCTCCTTCACGCCGTCGGCGTTCTACGAGCTTCTAGACCTCGAGAACGTCGAGGTGCTGATCGACCGCTCCGGCCGTCCGCCGGGTGCGGGTGCAGACGCCCCGCTGCTACGTGACATTTACGCCCTGCCCGCTGCCGATATCTGCGCGGCAGACGGCCCGACCGCCACCGACGCGGGCAGGCTGCGCGTTGTTTTGTCCTTCGGACAGGAGGTGACCGATCTCGGGAAGACAGTGGCCGGCGGCGTCGCCGTCACCACGACGAGCGGTCGGACCTTCCTCGCGGACTCCGCGATATGCGCCACCGGATTCACGACGAAGCAGATCGACGGCATCCCCGTGGACGAGCGGGGGGTCGTGCCCAACCGCCGAGGACGAGTGATCTCGCTCGAGACGGGCGAGCGGCTCGACGGACTGTATGTAGTCGGCTGGGCGAAACGAGGCGCCTCCGGCGGCGTCGGCGACAACCGTAGCTGCGCCACGGGAACTGTGGCGCAACTCGCCGCAGACCTGCACTCGCGGGTGTGACGCCCGGTCTTCTCTACACCCCATTTCTGCGCATCCCGCCGTTCGGGGTGTTCGGACAGCGTCTACATCGGGGTCATACTTCCTGCCACTGACGTGGCTGGCGTGGGAGATGTATGTACTTCACGGCTACCCGTAACACCTTGCGGTGTTGCGGGTTGTACGGTGTCCCACACCGACGCTTGTGGCGCAGGAGCAATCTTTGTCTGGTTCACCCCCACCGGTGGTGTCGCGGCGGGAGCACTACGACGGACACGGCGATGCCGCGGCCGGCGCGGAGTGGGACTCTTCTTGTCGCGGCATCGGCGCACCGGCGCATGCTCGGTCACCCGGTCTGCGGATTCTCCCCGCGCTTGCGGACGGCGTGTCCGCGTCCCAGCAATGCTCGTTTGTCAGGTTGACGCCCGCCACGTGGTCACGATTTCCGCCGACTTTGTACTGCCCCGCCGATGCCGCACCCCAGGATCCCACCCACGCCGTCGGCGCCGATGCTGCCGGAGGCGCCGTTGACGAGGCCCTTCTGCCCGGTTCGGACCGCATCGAAGCCTCCATCGGAGAGCAGGACGCTTTTTCCTCCGGGAATTCGTTCGATGGCGCCGAGATTGAGTCACTGGGAGTACCCGGGGGCAACGTCCCAGGGCTGTTCGACAAACATCGGCCCATGGCATTCCACTTTGCTCGGGCATGACGCCTATGTCGGTGCGCATTCCCGACTGCTGGTCGAGAATCGGGGACCGGGCAGATGATGTGGATCGGTTCACCGCGGATGGTCTGGTGGGAGAGGTCGGCGCGGGTGTGGCCGACTCCCGCAGGATTGAATCGGCCGCCGGGCTGACGTTTCCTGCCAGCCGCAAAGGGCGTGGGTGGGGCTTATTCGGAGAGGATGAAGAGTTTGCAGCCGCGTTGGTTGGCGCGGTTCGCGGTTTCGACGCTGGTGGCGTCTCTGCCGTCTGCGCTTTCGGCGTTGGCTGAATCCGCCATCGATTCGCACCATCCGTCGAGCGCTTCGTTGCCGGTATCGAAGGTGCCGTAGACCCGGGCGGTTTGGGTGGGGCTGCGGTCGGCCGGTGTTGTTTGGCCGGTGCCTGGTTGGGGTGAGACGGGCTTGGCGGCGGCGTTGCCGGCGGTACCGGTGAGCGAAATCGCTAGGGCAGCAAGCCCGATGAGGGCTGCGTGGGTGGCGGTGTTGCGGAGCATGCAGTGTCCTGTGCTGTGGATTGAAGTTACGGGTGTCGTACGTCAGGGAGTGGGTGTTCCGTTGGGTGGGGCTTATTCGGAGAGGATGAAGAGTTTGCATCCGCGTTGGTTGGCGCGGTTTGCGGTCTCGACGCTGCTGCCGTCTCTGCCGTCAGCGCTCTGGCTGTTGGCGATGTCCGCCTGTCCCTCGCACCACTGATCTTGTAACTCGTTGCCGGTATCGAAAGTGCCGTAGACCCGGGCGGTTTGGCCGGGGCTGCGGTCGGCCGGTGCTGTTTGACCGGTGCCTGGTTGGGGTGAGACGGGCTTGGCGGCGGCGGTGCCGGCGGTGCCGGTGAGCGAGATCGCGAGGGCAGCAAGCCCGATGAGGGCTGCGTGGGTGGCGGTGTTGCGGGGCATGCAGTGTCCTTCTTGCGTGTGGATCGTTGGCTGTCTCCAGCCTGCGTCACCAGGAGACCGGCGGGTAGGCACCTGAGGGGTGGGGTCCGCACCCCCAGGATCGAGAGCGTCCCCCCGGGCGCGTAGTCACCGCCACGGTTCGGCATCCGGCATCCGGCGCCGAGTGGTGAGTGGGGTGTGCGTATGAAGTCTCGGCAGCCGACGACTCGCGATGGGTTCGGATGCTGCCGCGGTTGTGGGGCGCTGACCTGTACGAGAAGGTGACCGTCACCAGATCATCTGCGGTATCCGATCCTCCTCGCCCGCCCGGGTGCTCGTGGGGACCAGGAAATCGAAATGCGCTCCGACGCAGCAGTTTCAGGGCAGGTTCGGGCCGTCGTAGGTGCAGATTTCGCCGTTGGTGGGCGTGCGGACCGCGAGTCGGAGGCACTGAGCGCGACCGCCGGCGGACCTGGAACCGCACTCTGGGCATTGCGAGGGATGGGCCGGACGACGGCGAGAAGCGGATTGTCCCCAGGGGTCGTGGTTGTAACGTTCTGCGAAGACATCGTGAATTGCTCAACTGTCTGCGTGGAGTCCACTTTGCTGGCCCGCTCTTGGGGTGGATGGGCTACCGGGGTGGCCGTGGGCGGATCGGTGACGGCGGTCCCGGTCGCGGCGGCGGGCATCGTCATCGGTTCGTGCAATCGTTGACAGTCCCACCCCCGCCACTCACGCGGCCTGCCCCGGTGCGAACCTGAGCGGCGCGAACCTGACCGAGGCGGACCTGACCGGCGCAATGCTCGGCCAGGACTTGGGGATCACCGACCTGAGCGGCGCGAACCTGACTGGCGCAGACTTCATCGGGACGCTGCTGAGCCCCGGAGATCAGACCGCACAGGCGGACCAGGGCGGCACCGCGACGGTCTGTTGGGTCGATCCCGCGATGGCATTCGGCTATCCAGTCACGTTCGGACCCTGTACCCCTGCGTCGGGAAGCGTGTTCTCGGTGGGAACGACGCCGGTCACCTGCAGCGTGAGCACGAACGTGGGTGATCCGGGCACCCTCACCTTCGACGTCGACGTGTCTCCGTTCGGCGTTGCTCCCACCATCTCGGGTACGCCCCCGGCGGGCACCGTCGGCACTTCGTACAGCTTCGCGTTCACGGTGGCCGGCACCCCGGTCCCGACGGTGACGACGGCGGACCCACTGCCTGCCGGACTCACTCTGTCCGCTGCGGGCGTGTTGTCGGGGACGCCCACCGCGGCGGGGTTGTCCCCGATCACCGTCACCGCGAGCAACGGCGTGTCGCCGGATGCCACCACCGGCGTGAGCATCGAAATCTCACCCGCTTCGACGGACGGTTCGCTTCAGGACTTGTTCGGCAGTTAGCGGCTGGTCGCCGACCGACGCGAGATACCCCCGCCAGCTTCGGTCCCGATGCAGCGCCGGACGAATCGGCGTGGCGTGACTCGCTGAAGAGGTGGAGCCGGTGAAGGGTTGGGCCAGTGCTGGCACGGGTCAGAGCCTCGGTATCGCAACACCGTCGGGCGGGCTGAATCGCAGTGCTGTCCCGTCGAGCGTCGTACGTGTACTGGTAGTGATCGGCGCGAACGCCTCGCTCGTCATCAGTGGTGCTGATCGATGACTAGGTGCCACCCAGATGCTGGATCAGTTCGCGCGAGGTCCAGGCGAGTCGGTCGAAGTTCTGCGGCTGGGCCTTTACCCTGGCATCATGCCCGACGACCTGCTGATCGCGCGGAATCCGGAAGCGGATTCGACGCTTCCCTATCTGGTCCGGGTCCCGCTGGGACCGGGCGGCATCGTGGTCAAGGCCAAGCGGCCCTGGCCCCGCGAATCCAAGGTGTACTGCTACCGGGCCAAGGGGTGGCCGGCCGACGCCGAGATCCTCGAGCGGCTCGAGGTGCGTTCGTGCACCCGGCGAGGCCCCGCGATCGACCTGGTGCTCACTCGCGCCCGAGAGAGCCGCTCCCACTGGTGGTGACCCGAGCGCGGGGGCGGGAGGTGATCTTCCGGCAGTCGCCGCGCACCGCTCAACAGGCGAGGCCCGCGGTGACGGTGCCGACGGCGCGGGCCCACGGCCGCGTGCTCGACATCGTCGTCGACACCGCCGAAAAGTATCCGTACAACTTCGCGAAGCAGCAAGCGAGCACGGTGCGGCGACGGCTGCCGGTGGGGGACTACGCGGTTGAGGTCGGTGACGAGATCGTTGCAGCGGTGGAACGCAAGACGCTCGAGGATCTTGCGGCGAGCCTGCTTTCCGGGCGGATGACATACGCGGCGGCGGAGTTGACTGCGTTGCCTCGGGCCGCCGTGGTGGTCGAGGACCGGTACAGCCGGCTGTTCAAGCTCGAACACGTCAGCGGCGCCAAGGTCGCGGAGGGTTGGCCGAATTGCAGGCTCGGTTCCCGGCGCTGCCGGTGACCTTCTGCGAGAGCCGGCAATTGGCACAGGAGTGGACCTACCGCTGGCTGGGCGCATGTCTGCACGAGTGGGAATCGGCTCGGGCGACTGCTGATCTCGAAACCACGTTCGCGACCGCCGGTCCTGTCCTGACTGCGGAATTGGCCCTGCCGCGTCCCGGGGTCGTCCGCGCCTGGGCCCGGGCTCAGGGCATCGCGGTGTCGGAGAAGGGGCGGATCCCGGCGGTGGTGATGCGAGCGTTCGCGGCAGCTCACGCGGGATCCCCGTAATCGTCCACCGACGTACACGGGGGTGCAGCGGATAGCTCCCGTGCCCCTCGTTCTGGGGCAGTGCTCCGACACGGCCGAAGGATGCGGTCGCCGGCTTCAGCCCCCGTTGCGGCTCGAGCGCATCCCATCTGCTGATGTCGCAGTGGCTTCCCGCGGATGTTCGCCGCGGACAGCTCATCGAGTTGGCGCCGGCGATCGCTGCGCAGGTCTTCGTGAACTCCTTGGTGCCGGCAACGATTCTGCCGGGGCGATCGCGGCCCAGCAGTACCGCACCATGGGCACCGAAGCCATCGCATTCCTCGACCTGTGCACACACCGGGCCGGGATCATCTGGGGTACGCCCGTCGACAAAATCGCACGCTTCGCTCTGGCTGCGCTCGACGGACTGGTGTTGCGCTGGCTGGCCAGCCTCGGCGCCGCGGTCACCGTGACGTCCCCGGGCTTAGGGCGTGGATCACCGAACGGCCCAGTGCAGTGTTGGTGCGGGTGTAACCGCGGGAGGGCAGAGCACGCCTTCAATTGAGGCGCTCAGGTCGACAGTCGATCCGCGGCTGCGTCCATATCAGGTCGTTGTGCTCGAGGTCGACGGCGGGAGCCCCGTGCCGAGGTGGCGGGTCAGATCGAAGGCGAGCACCCGGTCGAGGTGGACAAAGGTTTCGAATTTGGCGCCCGGGGCGATCGCGGCGTCGGACTCGACGTGGTGCATCAGGTCGAGAACCGCCGGCATGTCGAGGTTTCGGTCGAATGCACGATACGCGGCTTCGACGATGTCTGCGGGCATCGGAACGGAGGTGTGCGTGCTCCAGTCGGCGACGAGCTGCCGCCATCGATGCAACAGCCGCGCGGCGCCGGCGATCCGCTCTATTGTCAAGGGCGCTTGCTGCCGGTACGGCGTCGAGAGCAGCACACAACGCAGCGTCAACTGATCATGACCGGCGTGGATCAGATCGTCGAGCGGCTCGGACCCGGCCGCGGCACCGACTGTCAGAGCAGACTCTGCAGTTGCGTCTTCGGCCGCGGTGACCATGAGCCCGACCGAGGTGCCGACTCCGGCCGCCGCGGCATCGACGGAATCGAAGACTCCCGCCGGTGGGCGGATCATCCACACGTCGAGATCGCCTGGCGCCAAGGGCGAACCGGGTCGGGAGGCGAGAAAGGTGAGTGCGACCTGCGAGCGGTGCACATCCTCGAGTACCCGTCGGGTCAGGTCGGCCACCAGGAGTGTGCGGATCGCCCCGGCCGTCAAGGAACGGTCCGAGACGGGAACGCGTACACACAGGTGGACGACGCTGCCCGGTATACCGAGTGTGGCAGTGGGTGTGGCGTTGGCGCCCGAGAGGATCAGCATCTTCTCAGTCTGGTCTAGGCCGGCTCACCCGCGACAGCCCCGCTCGCATTTGGGACGGGCCGCTGTTTGTGACCGTGGATCACAGGCTGCCCTGAGGTTCAGCGCTGGCCACCGGCATCCGCTCTGAACCGTGAGCGAAGAGGCGTATCGTCCAGTGTGAACTAGATCACACTGCGTCGTCTGGCGTCCGGCCCACAATCCGGCCGAGGAGACCGATCAGCGGTTTGGCCGTCCGCCAGGGGTAGGGAGGTGGCCGATGATCCGCACGAGTTCACCCTTCGCCGCGGAGCGAGCACCCTGCGGGCGTGTGGTGGACGGTCGACGGCACCAGGAGAACGACGACGAAGGCCTGCGCATCGACGACCGGACCTACGCCTGCGGTTGCCGCATAATTCGCCACGAATTCCACGACGGCTCCGTCCGTATCAAGACCATCCGCCACGACGGCAAGGTCCTGAAGGACGAGCACAGCGGCAATCACGAGGCCTGAAAATGACCGCATTCCACGACGTCGTCATCGTCGGCGGCGGTGGCGCGGGCCTGCGTGCGGCCATCGCCATCGCGGAAGCCGACCCGAAGCTGAGCGTCGCGATCGTGTCGAAGGTCTATCCGATGCGCAGCCACACAGTCTCAGCAGAGGGTGGAGCCGCTGCCGTCATCGCCGATGACGACACCCTCGACGAACACGCCTACGACACCGTGTCCGGCAGCGACTGGTTGTCCGACCAGGATGCCGTCGAGGCATTCATCGAGGAAGCCCCGACCGAGCTGCTTCGCCTCGAACACTGGGGCTGTCCCTGGAGCAGACAGTCGAACGGGCACATTGCCGTGCGCGCTTTCGGCGGAATGCGAAAGAAGCGCACGTGGTTCGCCGCCGACAAGACCGGCTTTCATTTACTGCACACACTGTTCCAGACGGCACTGTCCTATTCGGACATCGTGCGTTACGACGAGTGGTTCGTCACGACAATTCTGGTCGACGAAGGCCGGGTGCGCGGCGTGGTGGCGATCGAGTTGGCCACCGGCCGGATCGAGACGATCTTGGCCGGCGCCGTCATCATGTGCACCGGAGGCTGCGGTCGGGTCTTCCCCTTCACTACCAACGCCAACATCAAGACCGGCGATGGCATGGCTCTGGCCTACCGGGCGGGCGCCGGCCTGAAAGACATGGAGTTCGTCCAGTACCACCCGACCGGCCTACCCTTCACCGGCATCCTGATCACCGAGGCCGCCCGTGCGGAAGGCGGATGGTTGCTGAACAAGGACGGCTACCGCTACCTGCAGGACTACGACCTCGGCACACCCACTCCCGAACCTCAGCTGCGGAGCATGGAGCTGGGGCCGCGCGACCGGCTCTCTCAGGCATTCGTGCACGAGCAGGAGAAAGGCCGGACCATCGATACCCCCAGCGGGCCGATCGTCCATCTAGACCTTCGCCACCTCGGCGCGAACGTCATCGACGCCAAACTGCCATTCGTGCGCGAACTGTGCGCCAGCTACCAGAACATCGACCCGGTCCACGAACTCATCCCGGTGCGCCCGGTCGTGCACTACATGATGGGTGGGATCCACACCGACATCCACGGCGCAACCGACTTGGCCGGCCTGTATGCCGCGGGCGAAGTCGCGTGCGTGAGCATCAACGGCGCCAACCGGCTGGGCTCGAACTCCCTACCGGAACTGCTGGTCTTCGGAGCCCGCGCAGGACAGGCCGCGGCGGACTACGTGGGGCAACTACGCACCAGGTCATCCAGCGCGGCGGTCGAAGCGCAGGGACGCGACGAGCAGCACCGGCTCGAAACCGAGCTTGCCCGGCACCAGGGCGAGGGCGGCTCGGGTCGTGAACGCATCGCCGACATTCGTACCGAGATGCAGGATGCGATGGAGGCCGGGGCCGGCATCTTTCGGGACGAGGAAACACTGAGCAAGGCGGTCGACACACTCAGGGCGCTGCGGGAGCGTTACGCCGGCGCGGCCATCGATGACCACAGCCGTACCTTCAATACCGAACTGGTCGCCACCCTCGAGCTGTCGTGCATGTTGGACGTCGCCGAGTGCATCGTGGGCAGCGCCCTGCGACGGGAGGAGTCTCGCGGCGCCCACCAGCGCACCGACTTCCCCGCGCGTGACGACGAGCGGTATCTGGCCCATTCACTGATTCATCGGGAGCCCGACGGGGAGTCCCGCTTCTCGTACCTCCCGGTCACGATCACCCGCTGGCCGCCGGGCGAGCGGGTATACGGGAGATGAGAGCCGTGGCGGACACAACCACTGCCGACACCATCACGATGGAGGTCTCGCGCTACCGCCCCGAGCAGGAGTCCGAGCCGGCATTGCAGAGCTACAAGGTTCCGCTGCGCAAGCAGTGGGCGATCCTCGACGGCCTCAACTACATCAAGGACCACCTCGACGGCACGCTGTCCTACCGCTGGTCGTGCCGGATGGGCATCTGCGGCAGCTGCGGCATGACCGTCAACGGCGAGCCCAAGCTGACCTGCTCGACATTCCTGACCGACTACGCGCCGGGGCCCGTCCGGGTCGAGCCGATGCGAAACTTCCCGGTGATCCGCGACCTGGTCGTCGATATCAGTGATTTCATGGAGAAGCTGCCCACGGTCAAGCCATGGCTGATCCGCTCGGACGACACCGAGCCCGCGGACGGCGAGTATTTGCAGACACCGGAGCAGATGGACGAATACAAGAAGTACAGCATGTGCATCAACTGCATGCTCTGCTACGCCGCCTGCCCGGTGTACGCCCTCGACCCCCTGTTCGTCGGCCCGGCGGCGATTGCGTTGGGGCAACGGTACAACCTGGACTCGCGGGACGAGGGCGCCGAGGACCGGCGTGATGTACTCGCCTCCGCGGAGGGCGCGTGGGCCTGCACCTACGTGGGCGAGTGCAGCGTCGCATGCCCCAAGGGCGTCGACCCCGCCGGCGCGATCCAACGCTACAAGCTGACCGCGGCGACGAAGTCGCTCAAGGAGTTCCTGTTGCCCCGAGGTGCGCGGTGACCGCCGGACCCGTCGGCGCTGGAGGCATGGACACCGCTCCCACCGGCGCCGGAGGCGCATACCCGGCTCGCCCGTACCGGCCACCGGTGTCGCGGTTGTGGTGGCTTCGGCGACGCTCGTACTTCCTGTTCATGATGCGCGAGCTGTCGAGTGTGTTCGTCGCGTGGTTTGTGGTGTTCCTGCTGATGCTGGTCGACGCGGTCAGCTCCGGTCCCGTGGCCTACCAGGAGTTCCTCGACTGGAGCGCCCGCCCGGGGGTGGTCGCGCTCGACGTGATCGCCTCGGCTTTCGTGCTGCTGCACGCCGTGACGTGGTTCAACCTGGCGCCCAAGGCGATGGTGGTCCGGCTGCGCGGGCGGCCAGTTCCGCCACGTGTGGTGCTCACAGCGCATTACGGCCTGTGGGCGACGTGTTCGGCGGTTGTGGCGTGGGTGATCTTGCGATGACGACAAAGAGGACACCGGCACGGAATCGGAGCACACCGAGATCGCTGGAACCTGCAGCGTGGCTGCTGTTCAGCGCTGGTGGCATGACCGCGGCCTTGCTGATTCCCGTACTGCTGGTTTTGTTCGGCGTCGCGATCCCGCTCGGCTGGTTGGCCGCGCCCGACCACTCCCACCTGCTGTCGGTGCTGCACCATCCGGTCACACTGCTGGTGCTCTTCGGGCTCTGTGTTCTGGCATTGTTCCACTGGGCGCATAGATTTCGCTTCGTCCTGTATCACGGCTTGCGTCTCGAGCGGGCCGGTGGGGTGATCGTGGTGCTGTGTTACGGCGGCGCGGTGGTGGGGTCCGTTGTGGCCGCGTATCTGCTCATCAGCGCATGGTGACGCCCGATGCAGTCATCGCGGGACCCGCACACGCCGCGCGGATACCGTTCGGGCAGTGAATGCGTGTGCCGCGACCTGAAAGGGCGTTGAATTGTCCTGCCGGCGTGGACATTGTGCCGGCGATGACCTGCGCGCAACGGTGGCCTCCGTGAGCTCCGGTACAGGGCGGTGTGGGCCCAACACGCCGGAAAATCAGTTCGTAGCAGCGACTTCCGTCACGAGTCTTGCGCCTACGAGATCAACCGCACCAGTTGGTAGGTGGACTCGGTACACGAGCGCTAGATCGACCCGGCAGTCCTCACAAACGTCCCGGAAGCCTCAACCGCGGTGCGGGAGGCGGCCTTCGGCCCCACCGCAGTAGTCAACACTATTGAAATTGTTCGCGATCGAACGATCCGCGCGTGACATGAAGATCGCCGCCTGGGTGTTTCGGCGACGGCACGCGCGACGACAGCATGTCGACGCCATTCCCAATTCCGACGCCGGTCCAGCATCCGCCAGGCTTCTCGCGAGCGGAACCCTGAAGACCTACAAGGACTTGTCGCACGACCTGCCCACCAAACGAACGCGACGCAAGACCGTAGGGCGTGGAGTGCGAATGCACCGGTCCGCGCGCTGTCGCCATAGATCGATCCGCTTCCGGAACCGGCTTCTGTAAAGCTTGTCGCCTCAAAGATCTGCCGTGTTGCGGTAGCTCCCGGGCCTGGGCACTTCGGTGGCCGATGGACCCGCAGCTCCGATGATCAAGACTGGCCTCACGCCGCCGTCCCGTGCTCCAGGCTTCCGTGGACGAATGTCGGGTGGGTGCCCGGCGCGAAGGGGCTGGCGGTCAGTTCGCTGGTGGGGAAGAACTGCACGAAGCGGCTGTCCTGCTGTGATCGGTCGACGAGGGTCTTTTCGACGACGCAGAAGGTGTATTGCTGTGCGGTGGACTCGATGGTGTTGGCGTTGATGATGAGTTCTTGGCCCCACCGCGAAGCCCACCCGGAAATGCCTGGCAACTTGCTGTGCTCGGGGGTCAGCAGCTCGGCGGCGAGCACGTTCTCCGACATTCCCCACACGCCGGTGTCGGTGTTGAGTAACAAGGTTTGGTTACCGGTGGCGTGGCCGGGAGTGCGGATGATGGCGACGCCGGGCCCGAGCAGTCGGTCACCATCGATGGGCAAGATGCGGTGGGGGTCGAGATCGGTGAAGGTCTCGGGCTGGTACCAAGGCCGCTGCAACGGATGCAGGTCCTTCATCGCTTCCAGCTCGTCGCGCTGGACCACCAGCGTGGCGTTGGGGAACCAACCCTGTACCGGGGTGTCGGGGGATATGTCGGACTGGGGCTTGGTGGTGCCGAGCAATCTGCGCACGTCTTGGGTGTGCAGGTGGTCGAAGGCCAGGTAGTCCACCTCGGCCGGATCGATGCCCAGTCTGGCGAGGTTCGCGGGAACGGTGCCGTGCTCGGTCAGCATTCTGGCGAGCACCGGCGCCGGTGTCTGGTCGCGGAGTGCGGCAAAATACGGTGTGTTGGCGTCCAACTCGAAATCGCTGGGCTCCCACACGAGTGTCTTCTGGGTCCCGTCGCTGTCGTTCCAGCGAACGATCATCATCCGGTTGGTTATGAACAGGAACGGTGCCGGTGAAGACGGCGCGCGCCACAACCCGAACTTCGTCGGATATGGCAACGTAATCAGGTCGTGTGTGGAGACGTGTGAGGGCGTACCGGTCGCGGCGAACTCACGCTTGAAATCGGCGGCGGCTTGCCGCGCGATTCGCAATGCCGCTCCCGGTCCGCCCTGGGTGGCGTGGATGCGCTCGAGGGTGGCGATCGGTGCGCCGAGATCCACAGGGTCGGGTACCGGAATCGTCAGGGGGGCGCCGCTGGTCGCCGCCATGTGTCGCGGCTCTGCGGTGGGGATCATGCGTTTGAGCGCTTCGAGCGGGGCGGTGATCACGGTGGACATGTGCACGACGTTAACCCTGATCAGGGCATGAGTGCTGAGCATTCGAGGACCAAGTTGGTTCGCTCTTTTTGGGCGTCGAGGGAGTGGGCGTGATGCACCTCCGCAACGAACAACGCCGCAGTCAAATGCGCATCTGCCCCTCGGCCATGGACTCGACCGGAAAAGAGCCCGTTGGGTCGCGCAGTCCGGGTCGTCCAGTCCGCCGATCCGCTAGCGGCGCTACGACGCCGTAGCCCCTGGTCGGAAAGCCCTCGATATCCGGTGTTGCGAGGTTTTCCCGTAAGGACACCTGTTCGCCCGACCGGGGTCGGGCAGCTTTGGCGCGTGTGCGAACGTGAGGATGCTCGGTGTGATCGGTTAGCCGTCGGAGTCGAATACCCATCCGTGGATGGTCATGTGGGAGCAGCGCTTGTGGTCAGCCTTAGCCCGTACGGACACCTGCGCCGTTATCGCCGCCATCGCGAGGGTGCGTCATGAGCGGGGGAGCCGTTGATCCTCGACGAGGCGGAGAGCGTATCTGCGATTTCACCGGGATCTGCCCCGTGATGATGTCGGTACGCGCAGGTGCGCCGTTGTACGTGCGCACCCGCTCACATACTCGGCGGGCAGTGTCGAGGACGTTGCCGCGGCGTCGGTGTTCGCGGTGTGTTCGCCCCTGCCTCCTGGTCGGCGTGTGTATGTCTTGCATCGTGCTCCGCGTCCCGGAGACGCGGCGCATCGCGTCCTCCCGGATCCATGAGCCGAACTCGCGAGGTTGGTGGATGCAGATCGGTGCTTGTGCGGTGGTCATATGCCGGTGCGTGCGCGCCGAGGAACGATCGCCGCCGAGCGGGGCCGGATGGTTGTCCTCTTGTCCGGATCGGCGCCGGCCGCGCAGACTGAAGGTGTTGCAGGCGGAGGCACCCGGTGCGTGCGTACCGATCGGGCACCCGATGACCCGCCCGGAACCCCGCCGGTCATCATCCAGTATCCAGGAGCTTCAAATGTCCAGTCCCAGCCCCGGCTATTCGATCACCGTCCGCGTCCATGCACCGGTCGGCGCCGGCACCACATCGACGTTGGCGGCCGCGATCGCATCGGTGAAGGGTGCCATGACGGCGCTCGATGTGGTCGAGAGCCATCCCGACCATATGGTCATCGACCTGACCTGCGACGCCTCGGACGTCGCGCACGCCGACCAGATCTCTACCGCGATCGCTGAGGTTCCGGGGGTGATCGTTGGCAAGGTCAGCGATCGCACCTTCCTGCTGCATCTGGGCGGCAAGCTCGAGGTGGTTCCCACGGTTCCGCTCAAACACCGCGACGACCTCTCCCGCGCCTACACCCCCGGCGTCGCCCGGGTGTGTACCGCGATCGCCGAACACCCCGAGGACGTGCGCCGCCTCACGATCAAACGCAACACCGTCGCCGTGGTCACCGACGGGTCCGCGGTGCTGGGCTTGGGCAACATCGGTGCGGCGGCGTCGATCCCGGTGATGGAGGGCAAGGCGGCACTGTTCAAACGGTTCGCCGGCGTCGACGCATGGCCCGTCTGCCTTGACACCCAGGACCCGGATGCCATCGTCGAGATCGTTCGTGCCCTGGCGCCGGTGTACGGCGGCATCAATCTCGAAGACATTTCCGCCCCAAGGTGTTTCGAGATCGAGGCCCGGCTGCGCGGTATCCTCGACATTCCGGTGTTCCACGACGACCAGCACGGCACCGCGATCGTGGTCTTGGCCGCTCTGACCAACGCGCTGCGTGTGGTCGGCAAGTCACTCGACCGGGCTCGGATCGTGGTCTCGGGTGTCGGCGCGGCGGGGCACGCCATCATCCGGTTGCTCGTCGCCCAGGGCGGCACGAACATCATCGGCTGCGGGCGGCGGGGGATCTTGTCCCCCGACGACACGGCCGACGAGTTTCGTACCTGGATCGCCGAGAATACCAATCCGGAGGCTCGGACGGGCTCGCTGCGGGACGCGCTGGTGGGGGCGGACGTGTTCATCGGTGTCTCGGCGCCGAACATTCTCACGGGCGATGACATCGCGGCGATGGCCGACGAGTCGATCGTGTTCGCGCTCGCCAATCCGGTCCCGGAGGTCGACCCGGTCGCCGCCGGAGAACATGCCACCGTGGTGGCCACCGGCCGGTCGGACTTTCCCAACCAGATCAACAACGTCCTCGCTTTCCCCGGGGTGTTTCGAGGTCTGCTCGACGCGCACGCGGTCGACATCACCGACGAGATGCTGATCGCCGCGGCCCGCGCGATCGCCGACAGGGTGTCGCCGTCCGAGCTCAATGCCACCTACATCGTGCCGAGCGTGTTCGACGCCGCCGTTGCACCGGCGGTTGCGGCGGCGGTCCGTGAGGTGGCCGAGCGGGGGCCACAGCCCGAGAAGTGAGCCACTCAATCTTCGTCGTGCGTGCGGCCGGGCGATCACCGCAGCGGGCGAGGTGTCCCGAGGCCCCTCCTCTGGCCTTGCACCAGCCGTCGCTGGCCGTCGCCGTCGGGGTCGCCTGCTTGCGCTGCACGCCCGGGCGCCGGACTCCGACTGGCTGTCACTGAGGTTGCGTCGACGCGGGCAGCGTTGACCGCATCGGCTCAATCGACTTGTGGGCGAGCCGACCCCGGTCCCAGGGTGCCCGGAGGGTGCTGCCGCAGCAGCCCGGCGACGGTGCCGGCGGGGGCGGGTGGGGCGAGGTAGGAGCCCTGCGCCTGGTCGCAGCCGCGGGCACGGAGGGTGTCGAGTTGGGACTGGTTGTCCACGCCGTCGCCGATGACGGTGGCGCCGTAGGCGCGGGCGATGGTGAGGAGGGCGGTGACCACGGCCTCGGGCCGCGGGCCGGGGAGGGCGGCGATGTGCGCGCGGGCGATCTTGAAGCCGTCGAACATCGGGTACCGGGTCAGGTACCCGAGTGGGCCGTGTCCGGTGCCGAGGTGATCGAGCAGCAGCACCACCCCCATCTCGTGCAGCGCGGTCAGGGTGCGGACGGCGCGGACGGTGACCGCCGCGGACGCGGTTTCGCTGATCTCGAGGCCGAGTCGGCGCGCGGGCAGCCCGGTGTCGGCGAGGATGTCGGCGATCTGCTCGGCGAACCGGGGATCGCGCAGTTGCACGGTGCTGACATTGACGTGGACGTGGACGTCGATCCCAGTGGGCGCCTGCCAGGCGGCAGCCCGCCGGCAGGCGGTGCGCAGCGCCCAGGAGCCGAGGGCGCCGATCAGGCCGGTGCGTTCGGCGACGGCGACGAACTCGGTGGCGCTGATGTCCCCGAGGGCCGGGTGCGCCCACCGGGGCAGGGCCTCGGCGGCGACGGCGGCGCCGCTCCTCAGGTCGAAGATCGGCTGGTAGAGCAGGGTGAGCTGGTCGCGGTCGAGTGCGGTGCGCAGGTCGGTGGACAACCGCAGCACCCGGTCGGCGTCGTAGCTGTCGCCGTCGCCCGGGTGGTAGAGCGCGTGGCTGCCGGACCCGGCGCTCTTGGCTCGGTACATCGCCAGGTCGGCCCGCCGGATCAGCTCGTCGGCGGTGGGGGTGGCGGTGTGGTCGGAGACGGCGATGCCGATGCTGGCGCGCAGCGGCATCGGGGGGCCCGCGGTCGGGTCCGGGGTGCGCAGCAAAGCGGTGATCCGGGCGGCCAGCGAGGTCGCCGCGTCCTCGGTTCCGATGTCCTCGCAGACGATGACGAATTCGTCGCCGCCGAGGCGGGCGACGGTGTCGGCCGGGCGGACCGCCCCGGCCAGCCGCCCCGCCAGCCGGATCAGGGCCGCGTCGCCGTGGGCGTGCCCGAGGCTGTCGTTGACGATCTTGAAGTCGTCGAGATCGACCAGCAGCAGCGCGAGGAGGGTGTGGTCCTGGTGGGCGGTGTCGAGGGCGGCGGTGATCCGCCGGTATGCAGCGGTGCGGTTCGGCAATCCGGTGAGCGGGTCGTGCAGGCTCTGCTGCCGCACCCGGGTTTCGGCGTCGATCCGGCCGATCGCGGCGGACAGCACGGCGGCGACCGCCCGCAGAAACGCGACATCGCGGTCGGTGTAGTCGCGGGGGCGGGCGCTGTGTACGGTGAGCACCCCCCAGAGGGTTCCGTCGCCGATCGGCACACTGATGCCGCTGCGCAGCCCGCGCCCGGCCATCGTGGTGGTGGCGAACCGGGTTTCCTGCTCCCGGTTCGGGCAGACGACCACCTCGCCGGTGGCCAGGGCGTACCCCGGCTGCGATGCCGCCCCGGCGGCGAAGGACCGCGGTTGGGGGGGTTGCCCGCGGTAGGCGAGGACTTCGAGCGCGTCGGTGTCGGTGATCCGGGAGATCGAGGCGCACTGCACCCCGATCAGGGTGGCGGCCGCCCCTACGGCGGCGGGCAGCAGGGTGTCGAGGTCGGCGTCGACGGCGAGCTGGCCGAGCTCGGCCAGGGCGTGTTGTTCGCGGGCCCGGTGCGCGGTCGACTCGAGTGCCTTCCGGAATCGGCGATCCTGTGTGCGGCGGCTGCGGCGGTCGCGCATAATCGCGGCGATCACAGCCGGGCGGGCCTCCCCGTGACGCACCGCGAATGCAGAGACGGATACCGGGATCGGCTCACCGGTGCCGAAGTGCCGCAGCTCGCTGATCCCCTGCCAGTGCCCCTGGTGGGTCAGGGCCGCCTCCACTGCGGGTGTCTGGGCCAGTCCGGCGTCGGTGAGGAATTCGGCGGTGGTCCGGGCCTGGGCGTCCGCGTCGTCGCGCAAGCCCACCAGCCGGATTCCCGCCGGGTTGAGATACAGGATGCGGCCGGTGACGAAATCGGATAGGAACACCAGGTCGGGGGCCTGGTTGAGCACCGACCGCCACAGGTCGGGGTCCGCCGCCTCGTACGTCACCGTGCACCCTCCCGCGCTCTGGTGCCTACCGGATCGTACTCCCGGCCCGATGGATACTCCCTCGACGACACCCCGGCATCGAGCGGGTCAGCGGGGCCTACAACCGATAATCACCGGGTACCGACAGCGCCGACGCGCGACCACGCCGAGCACCTCACCCCGTCCGGAGAGCGCCCGTTCCCCGGACGCTCGACGCCACCCGGGGACGAGGTCCGGGATCGGGGCCATACCGCTACCGTTGCGGACCTCGGTTTCACGCCGGTGGCGGCCGATACCGTCGTTCCCGGAACCGGGCCCGGTGCCGTTCCAGCACCACCTCGGCGTCGGTTCGGGTGTGGCGGCGAGGGTCGGCGATCGTGTCCCGGACCGCCGGGGTTGCGGTAGTCGTCGACGCCCGCGTGGACGGCGATGTAATCATCGAGCGGGGATGCGGCAGCGTGGTCGCAGCCGGCCAGGAGCGTCTGGTACCCGCGGCGCACCGGTGCTGCGTCGTCGAACACGACCGGCAGTCCCGGGATTGCCGGAGTGCGCGGTGTCAGCCCGTGGTGGCCCGGGACGGTGGCGGGTCGTCGGCGAACATGGCCGCGATCCGGGTCTTGATTCCTCGGTGCTGATCGACCCGGCGGGCGAGGTGGTGGCGTGTGTCGGTGTGGTGCGGGGTGCGTGGGTGACCACTGTGGCCGGTGTGCTCATGGGTGGATGTTCTTTCTTCGACGGATTGCCGGTGGAGCTGGGGCTAGATCATCACGCTCGCCGCGGCGACGGCGGCGAGGGTGGCCAGCGCGGTCAGGGCTGCGCCGGCGCGTCGTGTGGCAATGTCTGGGCGGGTTGTCCACGATGGGGCCGCAGTTGATCAAGGTCGCGGGGTTGGTGCGCTCTGAATTGGGTCGGCGGTGGTTCATCCGGCCGCGGCGTTTCCCGGGTCCCAGGGGTGGGTCGTGCGGATGTCGGCATTGAAGTCCTCGATCCGGCGCCGCAGGTTCGATTCGGTGTGGCCGATGGCTTGGGCGGCGAAGGGTTCGAGGAGTCGGCCGAGAGCTTTTCCGGTCAGTCCGCTGGGGAGTTCGTAGCTGAAGTCCACGCTCAGTTGGGTCTCGCGGATGCCGGTCGCGGTGAAGCACCAGATCGATGTGTTCTTGAAGCCGTCGATCGAGTCGAGGGCGATCAGTCGGTTTCTTTCCCAGGCGGTGATCGTGAGGATTGAGTGGAGGGTTTTGAAGCCGACCTGCATGGCGGCGTCGAAGGTGGCGCCGAGGCCGTGGTCGAGGGTGCCCGTGGGATCGAATCGCGAGATGCCGAACACCCAGGTGGGGACGTTGCGGTAGTCGCCGATGAAGTCGAACGCGACGTCGATCGGCACGGTGGCGACCGCGCTGTGGTGAGTGTGCATCATTTGTTCGCCTTTCGGTGTTGTTGCACCGAAACCGGGATCGCGACACGACCCGCGGATCGACTGTTCGATCATTCGGCCATCTCCTGAAACGCCTCGTCCCGGCGCAGCACCATAGGGAGTGTGGCCAACCGGATCGGCACATCCAACGTCAGCGACAGTTCGCCACATAGTGTGGGCCCGCCCGCTTCCCCGTCGTTGGGGGCGCTCCGGGCGGCACCGTTCCCGTGTTCGCGCATCATCGGCCGACCCATGGTCCGAGCCGGCCCGACCCCGCTCCGCACCGTGAGGCAAACTTGTCAACATCAAACATACCCAAGGTATGTTATAGGCGCAATAAAGGACTCGCAGTTTTCTAATTCGTCAGAGTCGCCCCGGTCGACGGGTGCAGCTCGCGGCGACCAAAATGGGAACCGGACCTGATGCTGCCGGCCGCCAACGTCCGCACAACCGGGTGTCGGGTGCGCTAATACCGACGCGTACTTCCGTCCTTCAGCAGCGCACTGTCGGCCCGGGCAGCGAGGATGGATCCGATCCACTTGCTGGGGAAGCGAATGCAGCGCTTTGTTCACCTCGGCATGAAAGTCGCGGTGCAGTGTGACCTGCCCCAAAGGTCGGCACGTCTTAGACCGGCGGGGCGGGAAGCAGCACCGGCGCCTCGCACTCGTCGAAGACCTCGAGCGGGCGGGCGGGGGTGCTGCCGTGGATCCGTCTCCCCGCCACCTGGCGGCACCATGATTCGCACGGCGTTGTGCTTCGGCCAGACCCACGCCTCATCGACGTCGGCACCACCCTGATCGGGCACCACTATCGCTCGGCGGCCCCACAGCTCCCGACCTTGGCGCGGCGTTCCGCGGCCGGCCGCTCTGATGACGCTTGCATGCGTCGTGAATCCGGCAGGAGAGACGCACTTTTCGGCGTGGCGCCGGTATGCGGGGAGGCGGACTGTGCTCTCGAGAGTGAGGTGCCCGCCTCCCCGATTCGATCAGTCGGCGATGACGGCGTCGGCCTCGATCTCGATGAGCAGGCCGGGGGCGATCAACGCGCTGACCTCGAGGATCGTGGTGGCGGGACGGATTTCACCGAAGACCTCGCCGTGCGCGATGCCGGCCTCTTCCCACCGGCTCATGTCGGTGAGGTACATGCGGGTGCGGATGACGTCGGTCGTGCTCGCGCCGGCCTCCGTGAGTGCCGCCTCGATTCGCCGCAGTGCCTCCCGGGTCTGTTCTCCGAGATTGTTTCCACCGACGGGGCCGTCGGGACCCGCCGCTGTGGTGCCCGACACGGACACGAGCTGACCGATGCGCACGGCCCGGGAATAGCCGATCTTGGCTTCCCACTCGGAACCGGACGAGACGTTGTTTCTGTTCGACATGAGCGACATTGTCGCAAGCCTCGATCGGGCGTTCACCAGCGCGGTAGTCCTCGACGGTCGCGTGTCCTCGCGGGTCGAAGTCTTGACACCGGTTAGAACAAATGTTCGCATGTACTCATGAGGTGGGATGGGCAAGCGGTCGACGCCGACGACGGTGCACTGCCGGGGCTGGAACGCGCCGGGCTCGTGCGCAGCGTGCAGACACCCGAGTTCGACGGCATCACCTTCCACGAGGTGCTCTGCAAGAGCGCGCTGAACAAGATGCCCGAGGAATCTCAACTGCCTTTCCGGTTCACCGTCAATGCTTTTCGCGGATGCTCGCACTCGTGTCGCTACTGTTTCGCACGGCCCACCCACGAATACCTCGACCTCGACGCGGGCCGCGATTTCGACAGTCAGATCGTCGTGAAGACCAATGTCGCGGCGGTGCTGCGCAGGGAGTTGGGGCGGAAGTCGTGGAAGCGTGAGCACGTGGCGCTCGGTACCAACACCGACCCGTATCAGCGGGCGGAGGGCCGGTACCGTCTCATGCCCGGAATCATCCGCGCGCTGGCCGAATCCGTCACCCCGTTCTCGATTCTGACCAAGGGGACGTTGCTGCGGCGCGACCTCCCACTGCTGACGCTCGCCGCCCAACAGGTGCCGGTGAGCATCGGAGTGTCGCTGGCGATCCACGATCCCGACCTGCAGAAGTCGATCGAGCCGGGCACACCCACGCCGAAGGCGCGCCTCGATCTGATCCGGGCGATCACCGACGCCGGCCTGCCCTGCAATGTGATGGTGGCCCCCGTCATCCCGTTCCTGACCGATTCGGTGCGGCATCTCGACGGCCTGCTCGAGGCGATCGCCGACGCCGGCGCCTCGGGTGTGACCGTCTTCCCGATGCACCTGCGCGGCAGCACCAAGGGCTGGTTCATGAACTGGCTGTCGACGGAGCATCCGGCGCTCGTCCGTCAGTACCGGCAGTTGTACGGGCGGGCGGCCTACGTTCCGCCCGAATACAAGTCGTGGCTGAAGCAGCGAGTCGACCCTCTCGTCGACCGGTACGGTCTGGGCGGCGGGGCGAACCATCGGGAGGCCGGGCACGCCGAGACCGTCGAGTCCGATCGCGGTGAACTGGTCGGAGTCGGTCGTCCCGGACCGGCGCTCACCCTGTTCTGACGTGAACGGTCCGCCTCGGCTCGTACCATTCGGCGCCGGCGGGTTCTCCCGCCATGTTCCAGCTCCATGAAATGGTCGGTGCGATGCGCACATAGAGGCCGGGGCCGACCATTCCGTCCCGTTCCACCGGCTGATCGGCCGTGCCGTAGATCCGGATGGATCGCGCGACGAACGGTTCGAACGACACCAGGTCGTCGACGACCAGCGATACCTTGTCGTTGCCGGCCCGGATGTTCCGGAACTTGCGGGTACCGGCGACGGACGGTCCGGAACCTCCCACCCAGAAGTCCGTTCCGTCGAACTCGAACGCGAGCGGAACCACGTCGGGTTGCCCATCTGCGCCCACGGTGGCGACGCGAGCGATCGGCTGTGACCGCAGGTAGGCGATCTCTTCGTCCGTGAACGACATGGAAATCTCCTCTTCGATGTCGAGCGAGAGCACTGCGTCGACTGTCCGTTCGCGTGCCGCTGCGGCACTCTTCGGTGCCCCGGCCGCGGCCGGGGCGGATACGGCGACGCTGACCCCCACCGACACGATCGGGCACGGTCTGAACCCCGGCGAGTCCGCGGCGTCCTGAGCGGCGGTTCGGCGGGTTCAGGCGAAGACGTTGTCCAGCCAGGACTTCCACGCGTCCTGCGACTTCTCCTGGTCGGCGCCGGCGGCGAACAGGTGGTGCGCCGCGTCGACCGTTCCGCCGAACGCGTTGCGGCCGTAAAACCGGTACAGCGCGTCGGCGGTCCGGATGCCGATGAAGTGCGGCGTCAGGTAGTCGACGACACCGTCGACGGTGCCGAAACCGGGGATGTCGACGGACACGGTGTCGCCGGCGGCGGAGGCGTCGGTCAGGCCGAGCGCGCCGCGGAGCGTGGCCATCGCGTCGGGACCGGCGGAGGCCTCCGGGCCGCCCGTCGTGATGTAGGTGGCCACGCCGCCGGGGAAGTACTGGACGTACTGGCCGAGGCTGTGGAGGTAGAACGTGGTGTGCTTGTCGGCGCCGTCGTACTGCGCGTCCCAGTCGTCGGTGAAGATGCCGCTGTGGACGTAGCGCAGCGCCGCGGTGCCGCCGTCGCGGGCCTCGATGAGGTATTCGAGGGCGTTGAACCAGCCGTCGGGACCTTCCTGGCGCACGGCGAACTTCTGCGGCGGCTCCCACGCGACGACGGCGGGGTCGTCCGGTCCCTCGCTGCCGACGCCGGGATCGAGTTCGGAGGGGAACATCCACCCGCCGGTGCCGCTGGTGACGGCGGCGAACACGTCTTCCGGGGTGGCGTTCAGGACGACCTCGCGGCGAATCTCGAAGTTCTTGGACATGGCTAGCTCTCCTCGTGACGGTTGTCGGGTGACTTCGCTTGCTCGGACGGTGTTTTCAGGCTGGGGTGCAGTGCGACGACGAGGCGGTGCCTGCGCCCGTTCGGGGTGTTCTCGTCGTGGTATCGGGCCACCAGGTTCTTCACGGACTCGCCGAGTTCGTCGGCGAACGCGGACCGGTCGGCCGCGGACGCGAACCGGATCTCGCTGTCGATCGCGTAGGTGGCCAGCGGCTGACGCGCTGTGGTGGCGCCGGCGATCAGTTCGCCGACCTCACGCACCAGTCGCGCGGCGAGTGCCACCAGCCAGCGGGCCGACAGTTGGTCCGGTGACCGGTCGGGATCGGGTGCGAGGGCGGCGAACGCGGCGGGGGAGATGACGTACGACGCCGCGGTGGCCTGGAAGACCCGCTCGGTGACGTTGCCCTTCCTGCGTTCCTCGACGAGCTCGACGAGGCCATGCTCCTCGAGTGCCCGCAGGTGGTAGTTGGCCTTCTGTCGCGTCAATCCGACCGTCGCGGCGATCGAACTCGCCGAGCCGGGTTCGGCCAGCGCCGCCAGCAACCGCGCCCGGATGGGGTCCAGGGAGATCTCGGCGGCGGCCGCTTGATCGATCACTGCTACGTCCAACATGCGTCAACCCTCGCACCGACAGAAACTTCTGTCAAGACAAAAAATATTGTCGGTGGGTCGAGTGGTCAGCGCAGCGCGGGCGGGTTGTTCAGATCGCGCGCCGAATAGGTGTCGCAGGCCCGGACCTGACCCGTCCGGTAACCGGTGGCGAACCACTTCTGGCGCTGCTCCGAAGAGCCGTGCGTCCAGCCCTCCGGATTCACCCGAGCGCCCGCGGACTGCTGGATCCGGTCGTCGCCGACCGACGAGGCAGCGGAGAGGGCGTCGTCGATATCGGTGTCGGTGAGGGTGTTCAGGAACGGCGGCCCGCCGTCGGGGCCTGGAAGGGTGTCGGCGTAGTGGGCCCACACGCCCGCGTAGCAGTCGGCCTGCAACTCGGTTCGCACGGCAGCCGAGTCGGCGCCCCGCGGGTCGGCCTGCGCCCGCCCGATGTCGCCGAGCTGGTTCTGGATGTGGTGGCCGAACTCGTGCGCCACGACGTACTCCTGTGCCAGCGGTCCGCCGCTGGACCCGAAGCGGTCGACGAGGAGCTGGAAGAAGCTGGTGTCGAAGTACGCCGTCGAATCCGCCGGACAGTAGAACGGTCCGACCTCGCTGGTGGCGTTTCCGCAACCGGTGTTGACGGAACCGGAGAACAGCACCACCTCCGGCGGCACGTACGCGGTGCCGGTCTGTTTCGCGAGCTCCTGTTCCCACACGGAGTCGAGACTGCCTGCGGTGAACACCACCCGGCAGTTCACGTCGCGGTTGGCATCCGCGCCGGTTTCGCATCCCGCGAGGCCGGCGCCGGAATTCTGGCCGGCGGAATCGGTGGTGCCGCTGAGGCCGCCGAGCAGCGAGCCGGGATCGCCGCCGAGGAGCAGTGCGAGAACCAGCACGATCAGACCGCCGGCGCCGCCGCCCATCGCGAACTTGCCGCCGAGACCACCGCCGCCCCCGCCCCCGACCGACACCCGGCCGGAGTCCATTCGGGCGCCCTCGTTGAAGGTCATGTGTCATCGCTTTCTCTTCACTTTTCCGGTGCGTGCCGATCGAGCCTCGCACGGGAAGCGGGTATGCGTTTCCGCTCACGCACGGTGTCTCCGTAGGATCTCAGCCAACGAAGTAGCTTGCCCCATGTTTCGAAAGGAATCCCGTGCTGCGCACACATCTCGCCGGTTCATTGCGAGCCGAGCAGGCCCAGCAGACCGTAACCCTCACCGGTTGGGTTGCCAGGCGTCGTGATCACGGCGGGGTGATCTTCATCGATCTACGTGACGCGTCGGGTGTGTCCCAGGTGGTGTTCCGGGAGGGCGCCGCCGCCGAGCAGGCTCACCGTCTGCGCGCGGAGTACTGCGTCAAGGTGACCGGTGTGGTCGAGGTGCGTCCCGAGGGCAACCAGAACTTCGAGATCCCCACCGGGGCCATCGAGGTCAACGTCACCGGCCTCGAGGTCCTCAACGAGAGCGCGCCGCTGCCGTTCCAGCTGGACGACCAGGCCGGTGAGGAAGCGCGCCTGAAGTACCGCTACCTGGACCTGCGCCGTGAGGGCCCCGGTCATGCCATCCGGCTGCGGTCCAAGGTCAACGCCGCGGCCCGCGCCGTGCTCGCGCACCACGAGTTCGTCGAGGTCGAGACGCCCACGTTGACGCGATCGACGCCGGAGGGCGCCCGCGACTTCCTGGTTCCCGCGCGACTACAGCCGGGCAGCTTCTACGCGTTGCCGCAGAGCCCGCAGCTGTTCAAGCAGCTGCTCATGGTCGGTGGTATCGAACGCTATTACCAGATCGCGCGCTGCTACCGCGACGAGGACTTCCGCGCGGACCGTCAGCCCGAGTTCACTCAGCTCGACATCGAGATGAGCTTCGTCAACCAGGACGACGTCATCCTCCTCGCCGAGGAGGTGCTGTCGTCGCTGTGGAAGCTGGTCGGGCACGAGATCAAGACGCCGATCGCGCGGATGACGTATGCGGAGGCGATGCGTCGCTACGGTTCCGACAAGCCGGACCTGCGTTTCGGTGTCGAACTGGTCGAGTGCGCCGAGTTCTTCAAGGACACCACGTTCCGGGTCTTCCAGCAGGAATACGTCGGCGCGGTGGTCATGCCCGGCGGTGCGAGCCAGCCGCGTAAGCAGCTCGACGCCTGGCAGGAATGGGCCAAGCAGCGCGGGGCGAAGGGCCTGGCCTACGTGCTCGTCGGCGAGGACGGCACGCTCGGCGGACCGGTGGCGAAGAATCTCACCGACGCCGAGCGTCAGGGCCTCGCCGCGCACGTTGGTGCGAAGCCTGGCGACTGCATCTTCTTCGCGGCAGGCACCACCAAGTCGTCCCGTGCGCTGCTCGGTGCCGCGCGTGGCGAGATTGCCCGCAAGCAGAACCTCATCGACCCGGACGCGTGGGCGTTCGTGTGGGTCGTCGACGCACCGCTGTTCGAGCCGACGGCGGACGCCACCGCGAGCGGCGACGTCGCGCTCGGCTACAGCGCCTGGACGGCGGTGCACCACGCGTTCACCTCGCCCAAGCCGGAGTCGATCGACACGTTCGACACCGATCCGGGTTCCGCGCTCGCGTACGCCTACGACATCGTCTGCAACGGCAACGAGATCGGTGGCGGCAGTATCCGCATCCACCGCAAGGACATTCAGGAGCGAGTGTTCAAGGTGATGGGCATCTCCCACGAGGAGGCCGAGGAGAAGTTCGGCTTTCTGCTCGACGCGTTCGCGTTCGGCGCCCCGCCGCACGGCGGCATCGCGTTCGGCTGGGACCGCATCACCGCCCTGCTGGCCGGTGTCGATTCGATCCGTGAGGTCATCGCGTTCCCGAAGTCGGGCGGCGGCGTCGATCCGCTGACGAGTGCTCCGGCTCCGATCACCGCGCAGCAGCGCAAGGAGTCCGGGGTGGACGCCAAGCCGGAGCCGAAGGGCGACGCCGCGGCGGCCGAGCCCGACGCACCCACAGGCAAGTAGGCGGGTCTCCCGGCGCGATCTGCCGGCGGGACTCGATGACCGGACGACGCGGAACAGCCGGGGGACACGATGTTGCACCTGCGAGTGATCTGTCCGGCCGAGCGCACCGAGGACGTCCTCGGTGTGCTCGCCGCGGAACCCGGCGCCACCCACGTGGTGGTGTTGCGCGACGCCGCGATCGACCCCGCCGGTGACGCGATCCAGACCGACGTGGCCCGTGAGTCCGCGAACGACGTGATCGACGCGCTCGAGGCCCTGGGAATCGATCGCACCGGCGCGATCACGGTGGAGCCCGTCGAAACGGTGCTGTCGAAGTCCGCGCACGAGGCGGAGAAGGCGGCTCCGGGTGATCCCGCCGACAGCGTCGTGTGGGAGGAACTGGTCAGCCGGACGCGTGAGGAGTCGACACTCAACGGCACCTTCCTCGCGTTCCTCACCATCGCCTGCCTGCTGGCCGCGGTGGGTGTGGTGACCGACTCGCCGATCACCGTCGTCGGGGCGATGGTGGTGGGGCCCGAGTTCGGTCCGCTCGCCGCGCTGGCCGTCGCGCTGATGCGGCGCAAGCTGGGTCTGGCCCGGCGGTCGCTGATCGCCCTGCTCTTCGGTTTCCCGTTCGCGATGGCGGCGACGCTCGTCGCGACGCTGCTGATGGAGCGGGTCGGCTGGATGGAGTTCGAGAGCATCGAGTCCCTCGACCAGGTCGATTTCATCTACCGGGTCGGACCGCTCTCACTGATCGTCGCGCTCCTCGCCGGTGCGGCCGGCATGCTCGCGCTCGTGTCCGCGAAGTCGGCGGCACTCGTCGGCGTCTTCATCTCGGTCACCACCGTTCCCGCGGCGGGATTCGCCGTCGTCGCGGTGACCGTGGGCGAATGGCGCGTCGCGGCGCTGGCGGCGCTGCAACTCGGTGTCAACATGGTGGGCATCGTCGTCGCAGGCGTTCTGGTTCTGGCACTGCGTTTGCGCAGCGGCGGTGATCCCCGCCGGCTGCTCGAACAGGCGCGGAAAGAGCGCTCCGTGGCACAGAGGCGGAGGGCCTGATGAGTGTCTCGCCGCGCGAAGGCGCTGGCTACGACGAACTCTTCGACGACGGCGGCGACATCCGGGAACCGTGGGCGGAGTTGGCCCAGGACTTCACCGGCAGCGGGCCGGACTCCGTCCGCCGCCTGCAGTCCCGCATCCGGCTTCTCGTCGACAATCACGGGATCACCTACAACCCCCTCGACGGATCGGACGCCCCGACCGCGCCGCCGCGGTGGGAGATCGACGCCGTCCCGCTGATCGTCGCGGCCGAGGAGTGGGAGCAACTTGCGGCGGGCTTCGTGCAGCGCTCCCGCCTCCTCGACGCAGTACTCGCCGATCTGTACGGACCGATGGCGCTCGTCCGGAGCGGCGCCGTGCCGGCCCGCACGGTGTTCGGGCACCCGGGTTACGTCCGTGCGGCGCACGGCATCACGGTGCCGGGCCGCCATCAACTGTTTCTGCACGGACTCGACGTCGGCCGCGGGGCGGACGGCACGTTCCACGCGCTGCGCGACCACACGCAGTCCCCGGCAGGCGCCGGCTACGCGATGGCGGACCGCCGCGTCGTCGCCCGGGCGATGCCCGGCATCTACGAGGCCGTGGGCCCGCGCCCGCTGTCCTCGTTCGCCCAGTCGATGCGGCTCGCGGCGATCGACGCTGCGCCCGCGGGCACCGAGGACCCCCTGGTCGTCGTCCTCAGCCCCCGTACGCGGTCCGAGGCGGCATTCGATCAGGCGTATCTCGCGACAGTCCTCGGCTTCCCACTCGTGGAAAGCGCCGACCTGGTGGTCCGCGACGGCCACGTGTGGATGCGCTCCCTCGGCAATCTGGAACGCGTCGACGTCATCGTCCGGCGGGTGGACGCCGGCCTCGCCGACCCCCTCGACCTGCGCCCCGACTCGCGGTCCGGCGTGGTCGGGCTCGTCGAGGTGCTGCGCCGGGGAGCGGTGACCGTCGTCAACCCCCTCGGCAGCGGAATCCTCGAGAACCCCGCCCTCACCAGGCTGCTCCCGGACCTGTGCCGTCGTCTCCTCGACGAGGAGCTTCTGCTGCCGTCGGTTCCGAGTTTCTGGGGTGGGGACCGGTCGGAGCTGTCACACATCCTCGCGAACGCCTCGTCGATGGTGCTGCGCGCGGTGCACGGGGGTTCGCCGATCGTGCCCGCCGAGCTCCGTGCCGCCGACCTGGACGCCCTGCTGGACCGAGTGCGGGCCGAACCCGAGCGGTGGGTCGGGCAGATCGTCCCGGACCCCTCGTATGCGCCCGCGGCCGACGGATCCGGGGAGGTCTTCCTCGCACCGGTCGGGGTGCGGCTGTTCGGTGTCGCGCAGCAGGTGGGATTCACGCCCATGGCCGGAGGTCTCGGCACGTCCCTCGTTCCCGGGGCCGAGCGCGGGGACCGGCGCCACGCCGGCGCGAAGGACGTCTGGATCCGGCTCGCCCAGCGAACCGCGTCCACCGATCCGGGGGACGTCGCCGACCGGGACGCCGAAGCCCTGCCCACATATGCGGCGACGACGTCCGACCTGATGACGTCGCCGCGCGCACTGACCGAACTGTTCTGGATGGGCCGGTTCGCCGAGCGCGCCGAGGGAGCGGCACGACTGATGATCGCCGTCGGCGAGAAATACCGCGACTACCGCCTGCGACCGTGGCTCGCGGGCGGCGGAAGCCTCCCGATCCTGCTCGACACGGTCCTGCGGGTCGCCGATGCCGGGAACCGTCCGGAGGGGCCCGATCGCGGTGCCGAGTCCGGCTCGGATCCGGTCGCCGACCAGCTGCGAGTGCGCTCGGAGTTCCGTTCGCTGACGGTGGACCCCGACCGGGACGGGTCCCTCGCGCACGCGGTCCGTGGCGTCGAGCAGGCCGCGCGGGCCGTGCGCGGACAACTGTCGAACGACATCTGGGCCGTCCTCAGTTCCGTCGAACGGGCGCTCGGACAGGTCGCCGCCGACACGGTCGACGACGGGTCCGTGCTGTTCGAGGCGCAGTCCGCGGTGCTCGGCGGGATGCTCGCCCTGTCGGGAGTCGCCGCGGAATCGCTGGTCCGGGACACCGGCTGGCACGTCATGGACATCGGGAAGCGAATCGAACGGGCATCCACCCTGATCGCGCTGGTGGAGTCCACGCTGAGACGGAAGACGGATCCGGCGACCGAGCGGGCTGTGATCGAATCGCTTCTCGTCGCCACCGAGAGTTCCGTCGTCTACCGCCGCCGCAATCGGAGCATCCGCCCGGCCGCCGTGGCCGAGTTGCTGTTGTTCGACGTAAAGAACCCGCGGTCGCTGGCGTTCCAGCTCGAGGCGCTCCGTGCGAATCTGGCCGCACTGCCGGACGCGTCGGGTGCGTCGCGTTCGGAGCGGCTCGTCGAGGACATGGTCAACACCGTGCGGCGCGTCGACCCCGCTCGACTCGAATCGGTCGATGCGAACGGGTCCCGGAATGAGTTGGGTGAGCTGACGACCACGATGCGAGCACTGCTGAGCGAACTGTCCGACGTGATGCTGAAAGGTCAGCTGTCGCTGCCGGGCGGCACCCAGCCGCTGTGGGGCAGCGGGACCACGTGGAGCGCCTCGCAGGGCGGGGTTCCCGCATGACCGACGTGTCGCCCCGCGCGGACGAGGCAGCGGAACGGCCGGTGCTGCGCAGATACAAGATCACCCACCGCACGACGTACACGTACTCGGGGCCGGTGTCCTCGTCGTACGGCCGGGGCTACCTCCTGCCACGCGACACCGAGGAACAGCGGTGCGTGAGTTCCGTCGTCGACATCTCGCCGGTGCCCGCGGACCGCTCCACCGGGTCAGACGTGTACGGCAACCGGGACTTGTACTTCCAGGTGAGCACGCCGCACGAGGAACTGGTCGTGGCGGCCGAATCCGAGATCGAGGTCTACGGACCGGACAAGACCAGGCTCGCCGCCGCACCGGCGAACGCGCCGTGGGAGTTGTCGCGCCCCGTGGGAACCGAGGGTGCGATGGCGCAGGAGTTCGTCCTGGACCTCGAACCCCCCGAGATCAGCGACGCGGTCCGCGAGTACGCGGCGCCGAGTTTCCCGCCGGAACGGCCCCTCGTCGACGCGGTGGTCGATCTCACCACGCGCATCCACCGCGACTTCCAGTACAAGTCGGGGTCGACGTCGGTCTCCACGCGTGTCGCGGAGGTGCTGGAGAAGCGGTCGGGCGTGTGCCAGGACTTCGCTCGGCTCGCCATCGCCTGCCTGCGGTCGCGCGGACTCGCGGCCCGGTACGTGTCCGGCTATCTGGCGACGCAGCCACCGCCCGGCAAGGAACGGATGGTCGGCGTCGACGCGACGCACGCCTGGGCGGCCGTGTGGATGCCGGGGGACCGGTGGCTCGCCTTCGACCCCACCAACGACCAGCTCGTCGACGAGCGGTACACCGTGGTCGCGTGGGGCCGGGACTACGCGGACGTGCCGCCGCTGCGGGGTGTCATATACACAGAGGCACGAAACAGCACCATTGCGGTGTCGGTTGACGTGGCGCCGACCGAAGTGCTCGCGCCGGATCAGCCGAAATGCTGAAATTCATCGGGGCTTCCCGTGGAGGACTCGATGATCCGTGTCACTAGCAGGTAAGTTGGTCCGCGATGACTGCAATACTGGCAGACCCCGTTTCAGAGGTAGTTGCCGCAGCCGAGAAGCTGCTCACCCGTCGCACAGGGGCACCCGTGACACTGGTGGATCCCGTGGATCTCGGCGGCAGTGGCCGCACCATCGTGCTCCGTGTGCGCGTGGCGGAGAATCCGTTCTCCCTTCCGCGGACGTTGGTGATCAAGCAGGTCCGTGAGGAGTCCGGTGTGTCCGGCGCGCGGGCCGTCGATCCCGACGATCTCGCCGGCGACAGCCGCAGCGCCTTCCTCCGGGAGGCCGTCTCGTACCAGTTCGCCACGGCGCTGGCGACGGACAGCCGCCCCGGAGCCGAACTGCTCGCATCCGACCTCGACGCCCGGCTCCTCGTGCTCAGCGACCTCGGGGACGCCACCCCGATCAGCGCCCTGCTCGAGCACTCCGACTCCGACACCGTCACCAACACCCTGATGGCCATGGCCCAGGCGCTCGGCCGCATGCACGCGGCCACCGTGGGCCGCGAGGAGGACTTCGCCGCGCTGCTGCGCCGCGCCGAGGTGGCGCACTGCGACGACACCGTGGCCGAGCAGGTGGAGCGTGCGGTGCCCGCCGTGCCCGGCCTGCTGTCCGAGATCCTCCGCGTCGACGTCTCGCCGGACCTGACCGATCAGGTGGCTCGTGCCGCGAAGCTGTTCGAGAGCGGCCGGTTCCGGGCGTTCAGCCCCTCCGACCTGTGCCCGGACAACATCATCGTCAACGACGAGGGGGTGCGGTTCCTCGACTACGAGTGGGGCGGCTTCCGCGACGCCATGCTCGACATCGCGTACGCGCTGGTGTCGTTCCCCGGCTGCCTGTGCAGCATCGAACTGTCCGAGGACCGGACGCAGGCGATGATCGAGGCCTGGCGCGCGGAGGTCGTGGGGATGTGGCCCGCGCTCGCCGACGACAACGTGCTCGCCGCCCGCATGGTCGAGGCGCAACTGATCTGGGTGTGGCTCAGCACCTACCTGTTCCTGCCGGAGAACCACACGCGCATCGCAGCCGTCCGCGAGCATCACCTGTCCGTGCCGCGGTCCGAGGCGCTGACCCAGCGCTGGGACAAGCTGGCCCGTTCGGCGGATCACGCCGGGAACACGGTGGTCGCCCACCACGCCCGCGTCATCGCCGACAAGATCCGGGGACTGTCCGTCGGCTGACCCGCGGTCCGGCCGAACTGGGTCGGACGCTGCGGTTCCAGTAGCGTCGAACTTGTGAGCGATCTTTTCGGTTCGGATGTCGGCGAGGACGAGTCGGCGGGCCTGTTCGAGACGGCGCCGCCCGACGAGGCGGCGGCCCCGCGATCGGTTCCCGGTCCGGTGTCGGTCGACCACCACGCGCCGCTGGCCGTACGCATGCGTCCCCGCACGCTCGGCGAGGTGGTCGGGCAGCAGCATCTCCTGGGCCCCGGCGCGCCGCTGCGGCGCCTCGTGGAGGGGTCGGGGGCCGCGTCCGTCCTCCTGTACGGGCCGCCCGGTACCGGCAAGACAACGCTGGCGTCGCTGATCTCGGGGGCCACCGGCCGCCGCTTCGAGGCACTGTCCGCGTTGTCCGCCGGGGTGAAGGAAGTCCGCGGCGTCATCGAACTGGCACGCCGCCGCCTCCTCGCGGGCGAGCAGACGGTGCTGTTCATCGACGAGGTGCACCGCTTCTCCAAGACCCAGCAGGACGCCCTGCTGGCGGCGGTGGAGAACCGGATAGTGCTGCTCGTGGCCGCCACCACCGAGAACCCCTCGTTCTCCGTGGTGTCCCCGCTGCTGTCCCGCTCGCTCGTCCTGCAACTGCAGTCGCTGACGGCGGACGACATCGAGAACCTCCTGGAGCGGGCGCGCACCGACGAGCGGGGTCTCGGCGGGGAGATCGAGATCGCGGGTGACGCGATGGATCATCTGGTGCGCCTAGCGGCCGGCGACGCCCGGCGGGCGCTCACCGCGCTCGAGGCGGCGGCGGGCGCTGCACTCGATCAGGCCGGTGACGCAGATCGTCCGGTGCTGCTGGACCTCGCGACGGTGGAGGCGAGCGTCGACAAGGCGGCCGTCCGCTACGACCGCGACGGCGATCAGCACTACGACGTGATCAGCGCCTTCATCAAGTCGATCCGTGGTTCGGACGTCGACGCCGCCCTGCACTATCTGGCGCGGATGCTGACGGCGGGCGAGGACCCCCGCTTCATCGCGAGGCGACTGGTGGTCCATGCCAGCGAGGACATCGGGATGGCCGACCCCACCGCATTGCAGACCGCGACCGCCGCCGCGCAGGCGGTGCAGCTGATCGGGATGCCCGAGGCCCGCCTGGCCCTCGCGCAGGCCACGATCCACCTCGCGACCGCTCCGAAGTCGGGCGCGGTCATCGCCGCGCTCGGAGCCGCGATGGCGGATGTCGCGGCCGGAAACGCCGGACTCGTCCCGCCGCATCTGCGCGACGGCCACTACGCGGGGGCGGCGAAGCTCGGCAACGCCGTCGGCTACCGCTATCCCCACGATCATCCCGACGGGGTACTGGCGCAGCAGTATCCGCCGGACGAGCTGGTCGGTGTCGACTACTACCAGCCCACCACTCACGGCGGTGAGCGGGACATCGCGGGGCGCGTGGACAAATTGCGCGCCATCGTCCGCGGCACGAACCGTCAGGGTGGCCGGTTAAGCTGAATGTTGCCGAACCGCCGGGGTGTGCCCGGCTGCCCGGCGACCGCACCCCAGCGGCTGGACCCCCGTTCGACCCCGTAGTTCGACCCATCGTTGCCCTCGAGACAGACAATAAGGATCACTGACGTGCAGACCCACGAGATTCGCCGGCGCTTCCTCGACCATTTCGTCAAGGCAGGCCACACCGAGGTACCCAGCGCCTCGCTGATTCTCGACGATCCGAACCTGCTGTTCGTCAATGCCGGGATGGTGCAGTTCGTGCCGTTCTTCCTCGGCCAGCAGACGCCGCCGTATCCGAGGGCGACCAGTGTCCAGAAGTGTGTGCGCACCCTCGACATCGAGAATGTGGGCATCACCACACGGCACAACACGTTCTTCCAGATGGCCGGCAACTTCTCGTTCGGCGACTACTTCAAGCGCGATGCGATCAAGCATGCGTGGTCGCTGCTGACCTCGAGCGTCGACGACGGGGGTTACGGCTTCGATCCCGAGCGCATCTGGGTGACGGTCTACCTCGACGACGACGAGGCCCGCGACATCTGGGGCGACGAGGTCGGCGTTCCGGAGACGCGGATCCAGCGCCGAGGCATGGCCGACAACTACTGGTCCATGGGCATCCCCGGCCCCTGCGGCCCGTGCTCGGAGATCTACTACGACCGCGGCCCCGAATACGGCAAGGAAGGCGGCCCGGAGGCCGACGAGGACCGCTACATCGAGATCTGGAATCTCGTGTTCATGCAGAACGAGCGTGGTCTCGGCATCAGCAAGGACAACTTCGAGATCCTCGGCCCGCTGCCGAAGCAGAACATCGACACCGGCATGGGCGTCGAACGCGTCGCGTTCCTGCTCCAGGGCGTCGACAACGTGTACGAGACCGACCTCGTGCGCCCGGTCATCGCGAAGGCCGAGGAACTGTCGGGCCGCAAGTACGGCGCCGTCCACGACGACGACGTGCGCTTCCGGGTGATCGCCGATCACGCGCGCACCGCCGCGATGCTCATCGCCGACGGCGTGAACCCCGGCAACGACGGGCGCGGCTACGTCCTGCGCCGTCTGCTGCGGCGCATCGTCCGGTCCGCGAAGCTGCTCGGCGCCGACAAGCCCAGCATGCGTGAGTTCATTACCGTCGTCCGCGACACGATGGCGCCTTCGTACCCCGTCCTCGACACCGACTTCGGCCGCATCGAGACGGTCGCGGTGGGGGAGGAGACCGCGTTCCTCAAGACCCTCACGTCCGGCTCGAAGCTGTTCGAAGGCGCCGCCGAGTCGGTGAAGGCGTCCGGCAAGTCGACGATCGGCGGCGACCAGGCGTTCGCGCTCCACGACACGTACGGCTTCCCGATCGACCTCACCCTGGAGATGGCGGCCGAGGCGGGCCTGACCGTCGACGAGGAGGGCTTCCGCACGCTGATGGCCGAACAGCGGCAGCGCGCGAAGGACGACGCCCAGGCCCGTAAGCACGCGCACGCCGACCTCACCGTCTACAAGGAACTCCTCGACCGCGGACCCACCGAGTTCACCGGATTCCACGAATTGGTCTCCGAGGCACACGTTCTCGCGCTGATCTCGCAGGGGCAGCGGGTCCCCGTCGCGACGGCGGGCCAGGACGTCGAGGTCATCCTCGACCGGAGCCCCCTGTACGCGGAGGCGGGTGGACAGATCGCCGACCTCGGTACCCTCACCGGCCCGGGTCTGCGGGTGAAGGTCAACGACGTCCAGAAGATCGCCAAGAAGCTGTGGGTTCACAAGGTGACCGTGCAGGAGGGCCAGATCACCGAGGGTGACGTCGTGCTCGCGCAGGTCGACGCCGCGTGGCGCAAGGGTGCCACCCAGGGGCACTCCGGCACGCACATGGTGCACGCCGCGCTGCGACAGGTGCTCGGCCCCAACGCGGTTCAGGCCGGCTCGCTGAACAAGCCGGGCTACCTGCGTTTCGACTTCTCCTGGCAGGGCGCGCTGACGGAAGCGCAGAAGCAGGACATCGAGGTCGTCGCGAACGAGGCGGTGGCCGCCGACTACTCGGTGAACACGTTCGTCACCGACCTCGACAAGGCGAAGTCGATGGGCGCGATGGCGCTGTTCGGCGAGAACTACGGCGACGAGGTGCGGGTCGTCGAGATCGGCGGACCGTTCTCGATGGAGCTGTGTGGTGGAACTCACGTGGGCAGCTCCTCGCAGATCGGCAACGTCACGCTGCTCGGTGAGCAGTCCGTCGGTTCCGGCGTGCGCCGTGTCGAGGCCTACGTCGGTCTCGATTCGTACCGCTACCTGGCCAAGGAACGCGCGCTCCTCGCGGGTCTGTCGTCGTCGCTGAAGGTGCCCTCGGAAGAAGTGCCTGCCCGCGTCGAGGCGCTGGTGGAGCGACTTCGGGTGGCGGAGAAGGAACTCGAGCAGACCCGCGCGCAGGCGGTTCTTGCTGCGGCGGGCACGTTCGTCGACAAGGCTCAGCGGGTCGGGCCGGTGCTGCTGGTCGCGGACTCCGCCCCGGCCGGTGTCGGCGGCAACGACCTGCGTGGGCTCGTCACGGACATCCGCGGCCGGTTCGGCACCCAGCCCGCCGTGGTCGTGCTGCTCGGCGACGTCGACGGCAAGGTTCCGTTCGTGGTGGCCGTGAACAAGGCGGCTCAGGAACTCGGCCTGGCGGCCGGCGACCTCGTGAAGGGATTCGGTCCGAAGATCGGCGGCCGCGGGGGTGGAAAGGCTGACATGGCACAGGGTTCCGGTTCGGACACCAGCGGAGTCGCGGCAGCCCTCGACGCTGTCCGGGGACAAGTGGCGGACAAGGTGGGGAGCCAGTAGCGGTGGATCACGCGGAACAGGGTCCGGATCGACCGGGAGCCGACGACCCTGGGCGTGGTCGGCGCATCGGCATCGATGTGGGCAGTGTCCGGATCGGCGTCGCGTCGAGCGACCCCGACGGGATCCTCGCCACCCCGGTGGAGACGGTGCCCCGGTCCAAGGAACGGGGACCCGACGCGCCGGATATCCGGCGCATTGCCGACATTGTCGAGGAATACGAGGCCGTGGAGGTTATCGTCGGTCTGCCGCAGACCTTGCGGGGTGAACGGGGGAAGGCCGCCTCGATCGCTACTGTGTTCGCGAAGCGATTGCGAAGGAAGGTCGACCCGATACCGGTGCGGATGGCGGACGAACGTCTGACGACCGTCACTGCCGCGCGGGCGCTTCGCGAGAGCGGTGTCAGTGCGAGGGGCCAGCGTCCTGTGATCGACCAGGCTGCGGCGGTGGCGATCTTGCAGGGATGGTTGGACGAGCGGAGCAGGTCGGTGAACGCAGGGGATTCAGGTGGGGACGTGCAGCTACCGGAGGGGGGCCAGTGAGCAATCATCGGCGACCCGCAGGTGAGCGACCCGAATTCCAGTACGTCCCCCGCCAACCCCGACGGCACCGCTACCTCGACGAGGACGACGACCAGGTCGACCACGCGCCGCCCCCCGAGGACGACGACGTCGTCACCACGGGCAGGCACGCGGTCGTGTACGACGACCGCGGCGTCGACGAACCCCACGCCGACTACGCAGAGCCGGTGTACGACGAGCCGGTGTACGAGCAGCCGGTGTACGACGAGCCGGTGTACGACGAGCCGGTGTACGAGCAGCCGTTCGACCCCGAGCCTGTCTACGAGGACGGGTACGGTCCCCGCTCGTACGGCGACGCTCGCGCCTACCGCGAACCGGAAGTCGACGACCACGCGTACGTCGACGAGCCCGTATATGTCGACGAGCCGTACGAGTCCCACTCCTATCCCGACGACCGCCACGACGCACCGCGCCACGAGCCCGACGTCGCGTTCGCGGAGGCCGAGACGCAGATAATCTCGCCGATCCCCGAGGAGATCCCGCCGACGCGCGCCCACGCCCGCGCGCAGGCCCGCCGACGCAAACAGGCCACGGGACGGGCACGCCGAGGGAAGCTGTTCGGCGCCCTCGCGGCCGCGACGGTCCTGGTAGTGCTGGTCGGCATCGTGTTCGTCGGCGGCAAGATGTTCTTCGGCGGGTCCGACGCCCCTGCGGACTATGCGGGCCCGGGCGGTCCCGAAGTGGTCGTGCAGGTCCATCCGGGCGACACCGCGGAGGAGATCGCCTCCACCCTGGCGGGCCGGGACGTCGTCGCCAGCGGATCCGCCTTCTTCAACGCCGCAGTCCAGAGCAATGCGATGAACTCGGTGCAACCCGGTTTCTACAGCCTCTCGACCCAGATCCCGGCGGATGACGCCGTGCAGGAATTGGTCGACCCCACCTCCCGCGTCGGGCAGATGATCATCTCCGAGGGCAGGCAACTCCACGACACAACCGATGTGCAGACCGGGGCCAAGAAGAAGGGGATCTACACACTGATCTCCGAGGCCAGCTGCCTGGGTGACGCCGGCCAGGAGCAGTGCATCGGTTACGACGATCTCAACGCCGCCGGTGCGGGCGACCTGTCCACGCTCGGGGTGCCCGACTGGGCGAAGGACGCTGTCGCCGGCGTTCCGGACCGGGATCGTCAGCTCGAGGGGCTGATCGCCGCGGGCAGCTGGGATTTCGATCCGACCGCCGGTCCCGCCGCGATACTCCAGAAGCTGGTGACCGAGAGTTCCGCGAGCTACGAGAAGACCGGAATCCTCACCGCGGGCAACCAGGTCGGCCTCACGCCGTACAAGATGCTGATCGCGGCGTCCCTGGTGGAACGGGAGGCGATGCCGGACGACTTCTCGAAGGTCGCTCGCGTCATCCTGAACCGGCTCGCAGTCAACCAGGCGCTGCAGTTCGACTCGACGGTCAACTATGCGCTCGACACCACCGAACTCGCCACCACCGACGCCGACCGCGCACAGGTGACACCCTGGAACACGTACGCCAGCCCCGGTCTGCCTGCAACGCCGATCTCCTCGCCGAGTATCGGGGCGCTGCAGGCCGTCGAACAACCGGCGCCGGGCGACTGGATCTACTTCGTGACGGTTGATTCGAAGGGCACGACCCTGTTCACGAAGAGCTACGACGAACACCTGGCCAACATCGACCAGGCTCTGAACAACGGGATTCTCAACAGTGGACGATGAAGTGGTGACCGCACGCAAAGCTGCGGTGCTGGGCAGCCCGATCGCGCATTCGCGCTCGCCGCAACTGCACCTCGCGGCGTACCGGGCGCTCGGTCTCACCGAGTGGACGTACGACCGGATCGAGTGCGACGGGGACCGACTGCCCGGCCTGGTGTCCGGGCTCGGCCCGGAATGGGTCGGTCTGTCCGTCACGATGCCGGGCAAGATGGCCGCACTCGCGTTTGCGTCCGAGCGCACCGAACGGGCCGTCGCGATCGGCTCGGCGAACACCCTCGTCCGAATCGAGCGCGGCTGGCGTGCCGACTGCACCGATGTCGACGGGGTCAGCGGTGCGCTCACCGCAGGTGGTGTCGGAACCATCGCCGGCGCCGAGGCGGTCGTCGTCGGCGCAGGGGGAACGGCCAGACCCGCACTCGTGGCGCTCGCCGACATGGGCGTGAAATCCGTGACCGTGGTGGCACGCGACGCGGGTCGCGCGACAGGTGCACTGCGGTGCGCGGAATCGGTGGGGCTCGACGTCCGGTTGCTCGGCTTCGACAGCCCGGAACTCGGTGCCCGGTGCGCGGCGGCGTCCGCGCTCGTCAGCACCGTTCCGTCCGCCGCGATCACCGAGTACGCGAACATTCTCGGGCGGGCGCCGTTCGTGCTCGACGCGATCTACGACCCGTGGCCGACCCCGCTGGCCGCGGCCGTCGAGGCGGCCGGGGGCACCGTCGTCGGCGGTCTCTCGATGCTCCTGCACCAGGCGTTCGGGCAGGTCGAGCAGTTTACCGGTCGCCCGGCGCCGCGCGAGGCGATGGCGGCCGCGCTGGGCTAGTTGTCCACAGGCCGGACCGCCGTCCACAGGTCGATTGTCGTGCCAGGTCACGCTGATCGACGCAGTGATCCGGTCACGCATGCTGCTCGGTATGTGGTGGCTGATCGCGGCGAGTGTGGTGACAGGTGCGGGTGCGGGATGGACGGCCCGCCGGACGGCCGGCCTGTATGTGGGCACGGTGCGTCCGGGTTGGTGCGAGGCGGTGTGCGTCGTCGGCGTCGCCGCCACCGTCTGGGCGGGTTCCGCCGAATCCGCACCGTGGGTGCTGCCGTGTGCGCTCGCGTTCTGGTGGTGGTGTGTGAGTCTCGCCGCCACCGATCTTTGTGCGCGGAGGCTGCCGAACCTGCTGACACTGCCCGGATTCCTCGCGATCGTCGGGGTCGGTGCCGTGACCGGATCCGCGGCCGCAGCCGTGATCGGCGGGTTCCTGTTGGCGTCGGCGTATCTCGCCCTGTACCTCGGCGCACCCGGGGCGGTCGGTGCGGGTGATGTGAAACTCGCACTCGGAGTCGGCGCGGCCGCCGGCCTGGCCGGGGGAGAGGCCTGGGTGCTCGCGGCCGGGCTCGCGCCGGCGCTGACGGCGCTCGCGGGCTGCATCGTCCTCGCCGTCCGGCGCTCGCCGCCGCCGCTCCCGCACGGCCCCGCCATGTGTGCCGCGACACTGGTTGCGCTGTTCGCCGCGCACGTCACCTGAACGAGTCCGCGCCCGGCACACGGGTTGGGAGGACCACCGTCACTGCCGGGCGCGGCGACATGGAAGGATATTGGGCGTGCTGCGCTGGATAACTGCCGGAGAATCCCATGGTCCCGCCCTCGTCGCGATGCTCGAGGGGATGGTCGCGGGCGTCGAAGTGACGTCCGAGGACATCTCGACCCAACTCGCGCGACGCCGCCTCGGCTACGGCCGCGGTGCGCGGATGAAGTTCGAGGCCGACAAGGTCACCATCGTCGGTGGTGTGCGCCACGGGCGGACGCTCGGCGGACCGATCGCCGTCGAGGTGGGCAACACGGAGTGGCCCAAGTGGGAAACCATCATGTCCGCGGACCCGGTGGACGCCGAACTGCTCGCCGATCAGGCGCGGAATGCGCCGCTGACCCGCCCGCGCCCCGGTCACGCCGACTACTCGGGCATGCTCAAGTACGGATTCGACGACGCCCGCCCGGTTCTCGAACGCGCGAGTGCACGCGAGACCGCTGCCCGGGTCGCGGCCGCGACGTTCGCCCGGAGTTTCCTCCGCCAGGTGTTCGGCGTGGAGGTGCTGTCCCACGTGATCTCCATCGGCGCGTCAGACCCGTACGCCGGCCCCGAACCGACCGCGTCGGATCTGGCGTCGATCGACGCCAGCCCGGTACGCGCCTTCGACAAGGCCGCCGAGGAGTCGATGATCGCCGAGATCGAGGCAGCCAAGCGTGACGGCGACACCCTCGGCGGCGTCGTCGAGGTCGTCATCCACGGTCTCCCCGTGGGTCTCGGATCGTTCGTCAGCGGCGCGGACCGCCTCGACGCCCGTCTCGCGTCCGCCCTGATGGGCATCCAGGCCATCAAGGGTGTCGAGGTCGGCGACGGCTTCGAGACCGCGCGCCGTCGCGGCAGCCAGGCACACGACGAGATGCGTCCGGGCCCGGACGGAATCCTGCGTTCGACCAACCGCGCGGGCGGCCTCGAGGGCGGCATGACCAACGGGGAAGCGCTCCGCGTGCGGGCGGCGATGAAGCCGATCTCGACGGTCCCGCGCGCGCTGGCCACCGTCGACATGTCGACCGGTGAGGAAGCTGTGGCCATTCACCAGCGGTCCGACGTGTGCGCGGTGCCCGCCGCCGGTGTCGTGGCCGAGGCGATGGTGGCGTTGGTCGTCGCCCAGGCGGCGCTCGAGAAGTTCGGGGGCGACTCGGTTGCCGAGACGACCGCCAACTACGAGCGCTACGCGTCGGGCGTCGCAGCCCGGCTCGCGCGATGACCAGCCGGTCTGCCGTCGCATCGGGGCGGTGACGGATGATGGCACCGAAAGCCGTGCTCGTCGGCCCCCCGGGAGCGGGTAAGTCCACGATCGGGCGGCGCCTCGCGCAGGCCCTGGACCTTCCGTTGTTCGACACCGACGTGGCGGTCGAGGAAGAGGCGGGACGCACGATCGCCGAGATCTTCGTCCAGGAAGGCGAACCCGCCTTCCGCGCCCTCGAGGAAGAGATCGTCCGGAAGGCCATCGAGAGCCACGAGGGGATCGTGTCGCTCGGCGGTGGATCCATCCTCTCCGAGCGCACCCGGGAATTGTTGAAGGGCCACACCGTGATCTATCTCGAGATCAGCGTGGCCGAGGGGCTCAAGCGCACAGGGACCAACACCGCGCGCCCCCTTCTCGCCGGTGGCGACCCCCGCCAGAAGTACACCGAGTTGATGCGCAAGCGCCGACCGCTGTACCGGCAGGTGGCGTCCATCCGGATACGCACGGACGGACGGAGTCCCGCCCGTGTGGTGCAGCAGCTGGTGGCGAAACTCGGCGAGTGATCGGCGACCCCGGCGGAACAGAGACGTCCGAGAATCTCGGACAAGACGGAGCGGAGCAGCAGACAGTGACCGAACCGGTACGCGTACAGGTGCAGACGGCGAACCCCTACCCGGTCATCATCGGGCGCGGATTGCTCGGCGAGCTGGTGGACGAACTCACCGGCACGAGGACGGTGGCGATCTTCCACCAGCCGCCGCTGGCCGAGACGGCGGAGGCGGTGCGCGCGGCGCTCGCCGAGAAGGGAATCGATGCGCACCGCATCGAGATTCCGGATGCGGAGGACGGCAAGGATCTGGCTGTGGCCGGCTTCTGCTGGGAGGTCCTCGGGCGGATCGGGCTGACCCGCAGCGACGCCGTGGTCAGTCTGGGCGGCGGCGCGGCCACCGACCTCGCCGGGTTCGTCGCAGCGACGTGGATGCGCGGTGTGCGCGTGATCCACGTGCCCACGACGTTGCTCGCGATGGTGGACGCGGCGGTCGGCGGCAAGACCGGCATCAACACCGAGGCCGGCAAGAACCTGGTGGGTTCGTTCCACGAGCCGTCGGCCGTGCTGATCGACCTGGTGACGCTCGAGACGGTGCCCCGCAACGAGATCGTCGCCGGGATGGCGGAGGTCGTGAAGACCGGCTTCATCGCCGACCCCGTGATCCTGGAGCTCATCGAGAAGGACCCGGAAGCCGCTCTGGACCCGACGGGAACCGTTCTGCCCGAACTGATCCGGCGATCCGTGGAGGTCAAGGCCAAGGTCGTGGCCGCCGATCTGCGCGAATCCGACCTGCGCGAGATCCTCAACTACGGGCACACGCTCGGGCACGCGATCGAGCGGCGTGAGCGCTACCGCTGGCGCCACGGTGCCGCGGTCGCCGTCGGGCTCGTGTTCGCGGCGGAGCTGGGGCGTCTCGCGGGACGCCTGGACGATGCGACGGCGGATCGGCACCGCACCATCCTGGAACTGGTGGGTCTGCCCACCACGTACGACGCGGACGCGTTCGGCCAGTTGGTCGAGGGGATGCAGTCCGACAAGAAGAACCGGGCGGGTGTCCTGCGGTTCGTCGTGCTCGACGGGCTCGCGAAGCCCGGACGGCTCGAGGGCCCGGACCCGTCTCTGCTCGTGGCCGCGTACTCCGCGGTGGCGCGCGAGGAGAAGCCGGGCACCGGCGGTGCCGTCCTGCTGTGACGTAGCGACGATGTAGCGACACGGAGCAAGGACGCGGCGGTGTGAGCGAGTGCGCTCACACCGCCGCGTCGTCTGTCGGTGTGGTGAAGCCGAGGGCTGTTATTCGCCGCGGCGCTGGTCGTCGGTGGTGCGCTTCCCGAGGTCGACAGGATCCTGCCACGCGGTCTCCCCGCCCTGCGGCTGATCGAGGTCGGACGTGTCCTCGCGGTAGTTGTGCACCGGTTCGAACACCGCCGTGTCGGCGTCGGATCCGGCGTAGCCGGTGTCCGCGGTCTGCTCGTAGGCCTGGCCGGGGTAGTTCTGTCCGTAGCCCTCGTCGTCCGCGACGGCTGCGGCTGCGGTTCCCCCCGCTGCGGCTCCTGCGGCCGTTCCTCCGACGTGCGCCGCCGGCTGACGCTCGCTGCGGTCCTTCTCCGTCTTCCTGGACTCGCGGCCGACGAAGAAGCGGCCGAGGAACACGGCGAGCATGGCAGGCACGAAGATCAGCAGGACCGTGAACGCGGCCCCGGACGTGATCTCGAAGAAGAACGAGTTCTGGGTGACGTTGAGGGACGGCACCAGGTTGGCCAGCCAGCTCCCCACACCCGCGACGATGCCGCCGAGCAGGGCCGCCTTCAGCCACAGCATCGTCAGGTCGGCGCCGTCCTCCGGCTCGGGGTTCCCGCGACGGTCCCGGATGCCGTCGATGCCGGCCCAGATCAGCGCCACGAACACGACGATCAGCAGTGCGAGCCATCTCAGAGCGGAACCCTGAAGGGGCCACTGTGTGATCGACACACCGAGGATCACACGAACGAAAACATGTATCAGGGCCATGCCGAGGCCGCGTACCACCCACGCATTCATGGGCACAGCGTAACGAGCGGGTTTTCACCCGTGTGGTCTAACCCACACGGACGCTCTCTGAAACCTGTTCTCGTCACCGCGGGTGCCGTCGATCCGCGCCCTCCGGGTGGCAATTTGCCGGTACGTTTGACGACATGCCTGCTGATCATGGTTCGCGGCGCGCGGCGCTGCGCGCGGCCCTCGCCGCCCGGGATCTCGACGCGCTTCTGGTGACGAATCTGGTGAACATCCGCTATCTCACCGGGTTCACCGGATCCAACGCCGCCCTGCTCGTGCACGCCGCGGACGCCGAGGGCGCCGAGGAGCGCACCGTCATCTGCACCGACGGCCGCTATCTCACGCAGGTCGGGGAACAGGTTCCCGATCTGCGGGCCGAGATCGCCCGCGCCAGCGCCGCACACCTCATCGAATCGGTCGGACGGCGGAGTCCGTCCTCGCTGGCGTTCGAGAGCCACGTCGTCACCGTGGACGAGTTCGCGTCCTGGTCGGTGCTCGCGCCGGACGCGCGGCTCGATCCCGTTCCGGGACTCGTCGAGGAACTGCGGATGGTGAAGGACGATGTCGAGGTCGGACTGCTGCGGGCGGCGTGCACGGCCGCCGACTCCGCACTCGCCGAGCTGATCGAGCGTGATGGCCTCCGCCCCGGGCGCACCGAGAAGGAGGTGGGCCGGGAACTCGAGGCGCTGATGCTCGCGCACGGCGCCGACGGCATCTCGTTCGAGACCATCGTCGCGGCGGGCGCCAACTCTGCGATCCCGCACCACCGCCCGACCGAGGCGGTGCTCGCAGGCGGCGACTTCGTGAAGCTGGACTTCGGTGCCGAGGTCGGCGGCTACCACTCGGACATGACCAGAACGTATGTCCTCGAGCGGGCCGCCGACTGGCAACGGGACGTATATGCGCTGGTCGCACGATCGCAGGAGGCCGGACGGAACGCGCTGCGCCCGGGCGCGGAGGTGTCCGCGGTGGACGGTGCCGCCCGACGGGTCATCGAGGACGCGGGCTACGGGGAACTGTTCCTGCACGGCCTCGGACACGGCGTCGGCCTGGAGATCCACGAAGCTCCGGGAATCGGCAAGCTGGGCACCGGTACACTTCTGGACGGTGCGGCGGTGACCGTCGAGCCGGGCGTGTACTTCTCCGGGCGCGGAGGCGTGCGGATCGAGGACACGCTCGTGGTTCGTGAGCAGGGACCGGAACTGCTCACACTCACCACCAAAGACCTGACTGTCGTGTAGACGGTTCGACCTTATCGAGGAGACGCGAAGCAAGTGGCTTCCACTAGTGATTTCAAGAACGGCCTGGTCCTGCAGATCGAGGGCCAGCTGTGGACGATTACCGAGTTCCAGCACGTGAAGCCCGGCAAGGGTCCCGCGTTCGTGCGCACCAAGTTGAAGAACGTGCTCTCGGGCAAGGTCGTCGACAAGACGTTCAACGCCGGCGTCAAGGTGGACACGGCCACGGTCGACCGCCGCGACATGACGTACCTGTACCACGACGGCACCGACTACATCTTCATGGACGGCGACACCTACGACCAGATCTCGATCAGCGAGGCCACCGTCGGCGACGGCGCCCGCTTCATGCTCGAGAACATGGCCGTGCAGGTTGCGACGCACGAGGACGTTCCGCTGTTCGTGGAACTGCCCGTCACCGTCGAACTGGTGGTCCAGCACACCGATCCCGGTCTGCAGGGCGACCGCTCCACCGGTGGCACCAAGCCCGCCACCCTCGAGACCGGTGCCGAGATCAACGTTCCGCTGTTCATCAACACCGGCGACAAGCTGAAGGTCGATTCCCGCGACGGCAACTACCTCGGGCGTGTGAATTCCTGAGTGTCCGGTACGCATAAGAAACTCGGCGCACGGCACAAGGCCCGCAAGCGCGCCGTCGATTTCCTCTTCGAGGCCGAGGCGCGAGATCTCGATCCGGTCGATCTCGCGACCGAACGCACGGAACTGTCCGGCAAGGACGACTCCGTGGCACCGGTTGCTCCGTACACCGTCACCGTGGTGACCGGGGTCGCGGAGAACCTGGACCGCATCGACGAGGTGATCTCGTCCCACCTGCAGGACTGGACGCTCGAGCGGCTGCCCGCCGTCGACCGCGCCATCCTGCGCATCGCCGTGTGGGAGCTGTTCCACGCCACCGACGTGCCTCCGGTCGTGGCCGTGGACGAGGCGGTGGAGCTGGCGAAACAGCTGTCCACCGACGAGTCGCCGGGATTCGTCAACGGCATCCTCGGTCAGGTCGTGCTGGTGGCCCCGCAGGTGCGGTCGGCTGCAGCCGCGACGTCGCGGCGCGCCGAGACCGCCGACGGCGAGCCGAACGACGCCGGCTCGTAAGTTCGTGTCCCGCTGCGGGCCCGTGACTGCGGGCCCGCAGGTCAGGGGTCCGGGCCTGGCGCAGTCGACGCGCTGATAAGCTGTCCGCGTCAGGCATCCTTTAACGATCCGTCCAGTGAGGCGGAGAAGGAGGTCGTTGTATGCGCGTGCCCGAAGGGTCTCGCCCTGCCGGGGAACCGGCAGATTCAACACCAGAGTCGTCCCCGTCCGTCGAATCCGCACGCGAGCTGCTGTCCGCAGCCGATGTGGGACGGACCATTGCGCGAATCGCGCACCAGATCATCGAGAAGACCGCGCTGGACGCCGCCGACGGTCAAGCGCCGCGTGTCGTCCTGATCGGCATCCCCACCCGGGGCACGACGCTCGCAGCGCGCCTCGCCGGGAAGATCGAAGAATTCTCCGGGGTGCGCCCGTCGGTCGGCTCCCTCGACATCACCCTGTACCGCGACGACCTGCGCACCAAACCGCACCGTCCCCTCGAACGCACGTCGGTGCCCGAGGGCGGTGTCGACAACACTCTGGTGGTGCTCGTCGACGACGTGCTGTTCTCCGGCCGCACCGTTCGCTCGGCACTCGACGCCCTCCGCGACCTCGGGCGGCCGCGGGCCGTTCAGCTGGCCGTCCTCGTCGACCGCGGCCATCGCGAACTGCCGCTGCGCGCCGACTACGTGGGCAAGAACGTGCCCACCGCCCGCACCGAGGACGTCAAGGTGCTCCTGAGCGAACACGACGGCCGTGACGCGGTCATGATCTCCGGGGGGAAGAGCTAAGTGAAGCACCTGTTGTCGATCGCGGACCTGACACGGGAATCGGCTGTCGAACTCCTCGACGAGGCCGAACGCTTCGAACAAGCCCTCCTCGGACGTGAGGTGCGGAAGCTCCCGACGCTGCGCGGCCGGACGGTCATGACCGTGTTCTTCGAGAACTCGACCCGGACCCGCGTGTCGTTCGAGGTCGCCGGGAAGTGGATGAGCGCGGACGTCATCAACGTCAGCGCCTCGAGTTCGTCGGTGTCCAAGGGCGAGTCCCTCCGGGACACGGCGATGACGCTGCGCGCCGCCGGCGCCGACGCCCTGATCGTGCGCCACCCAGCATCGGGTGCGGCCCACCAGATCGCGAACTGGACCAGCCATCAGGACGACGGCGGACCTGCGGTCATCAACGCCGGTGACGGTACCCATGAACATCCCACCCAGGCGCTGCTCGACGCGCTCACGCTGCGTCAGCGTCTCGGCGACATCGAGGGCAAGCGCATCGCCATCGTCGGCGACATCCTGCACAGCCGGGTCGCGCGGTCGAACGCACTGTTGCTGTCGATGCTCGGCGCCGAGGTGGTCCTCGTCGCGCCGCCCACGTTGCTCCCCGTGGGTGTGTCGACCTGGCCGGTGTCGGTGGCGCATTCGCTGGACGCGGAGCTTCCCGGCCTCGACGCCGTCCTCATGCTGCGTGTGCAGGCGGAACGGATGAACGGCGGATTCTTCCCGTCCCAACGGGAGTACTCGATCAATTACGGCCTGTCGGAGAAGCGGCTCGCGCTGCTTCCCGACCACGCGGTGGTGCTGCACCCCGGTCCGATGCTGCGCGGCATGGAGATCGCGTCGGCGGTGGCCGACTCGACGAGAACCGCTGTGCTGCAGCAGGTGACCAACGGTGTGCACATGCGGATGGCGGTGCTGTTCCGGCTGCTGGTCGGAGCGGAGGAAGTTGCGGGATGAGTGACAGTGCAGTGACAGGAGAGACAGTGCTCATCAAGAACGTGTTGCTGTACGGCGAGGGTGAGCCCACCGACGTTCTGCTCGGTGACGGTGTCATCGTCGCGATCGGTGCGGGCGCGGGCAAGGACGGCGGGCCGGACGTCGAGGTGATCGACGCGGCGGGGCAGATCCTGCTCCCCGGTTTCGTCGACCTGCACACCCACCTGCGTGAACCCGGCCGTGAGGACACCGAGACCATCGATTCCGGTTCGGCCGCTGCCGCGCTCGGCGGGTACACCGCGGTGTTCGCGATGGCCAACACCAGCCCGGTCGCCGATTCGGTGGTCGTCACCGACCACGTGTGGCGCCGCGGCCAGGAAGTCGGGCTCGTCGACGTACACCCCGTCGGCGCCGTCACCGTCGGGCTCGAGGGTAAGCAGCTCGCCGAGATGGCCACGATGGCGTCGGGGGTCGGCCGGGTGCGCATGTTCTCGGACGACGGCCACTGCGTCTACGACCCGCTGATCATGCGCCGGGCGCTCGAGTACTCGAGTTCGCTCGGGGTGCTCATCGCGCAGCACGCGGAGGAGCCGCGGCTGACCGTCGGCGCCGTCGCACACGAGGGCCCCACCGCCGCCCGGCTCGGGCTCGCGGGCTGGCCGCGCGCCGCCGAGGAGTCGATCGTCGCCCGCGACGCGCTGCTCGCCCGCGACGCCGGGGCGCGGGTGCACATCTGCCACGCCTCCACCGCGGGCACCGTCGAACTGATGAAGTGGGCACGCGGCCAAGGCATTTCGATCACCGCCGAGGTCACCCCGCACCACCTGCTGCTCGACGACTCCCGGCTCGAGACGTACGACGCCGTCAACAAGGTGAATCCGCCCCTGCGGGAGGCGAGCGACGTCGCCGCGCTCCGGGCCGGACTGGCCGAAGGGATCATCGACTGCGTCGCGACCGATCACGCACCGCACGCCGAGCAGGACAAGTGCTGCGAGTTCGCGGCCGCCCGACCCGGAATGCTGGGTCTGGAGACCGCACTGTCGATCGTCGCGCAGACGATGGTCCGCACCGGCCTGCTCGACTGGCGCGGCGTGGCCCGGGTAATGAGCGAGCGGCCCGCCGAGATCGTCGGACTCGACGACCAGGGTCGCCCGATCGAGGTCGGCGAGCCCGCCAACCTCGTGCTGATCGACCCGGACGCCGAATGGACGGTCCACGGCCCCGATCTCGCCAGCGTCGCCCACAACACGCCGTACGAGTCGATGACTCTGCCTGCGCGGGTGACCACGACGATCCTGCGTGGCCGGATCACCGCGAGCGACGGCCAGGCCCGCGTCCCGGTGCGGAACGGGAGGGGATGACGGTGGAGAGAATTCTGTGGATAGTCGGCCTCGTCGCGTTCTGGGCGCTGGCCATCGTCCTCATGTACATCGGGTGGCGCGGTCGTGCCCGCCGGCAGGCCGACCGGGTCGGGCAACTTCCCGCCGTGCCCGCGCACCTCGGCGAGCAGACGATCGCCCCGGCCACCGGACTGTACGTGGGCAGCACCCTGGCCCCGAGCTGGCAGGACCGGATCGCGGTCGGCGACCTCGGTTTCCGGGCGACGGGGGAGATCTCCCGCTACGCAGCCGGGGTCCTGCTCGAACGTGACGGGGCGTCGGCGATCTGGATTCCGCAGGACGCGGTCCGTGCCGTGCGCACCGAGCGCGGTCTCGCAGGCAAGGTCATGAGCAAGGACGGCGTCCTCGTGATCCGGTGGGAACTGCCGACCGGCACCGAGATCGACACCGGATTCCGCAGCGACGACAAGTCCGTGTACCCCGCCTGGGTCAGCGCAGGGGAGCCGGACGGCAAGACAGACAGTGAAGATTCAGCGAATGCGGCGAGCTCTGGTGAGGTCGAGCAGAACGGAGAGAACGCATGAGCGGCTACGACACCGACTCTGCAGTACTGGTCCTCGAGGACGGACGGGTATTCCGGGGCACCACGTTCGGTGCCGTCGGCCAGACACTCGGTGAGGCCGTCTTCAGCACCGGCATGACCGGCTACCAGGAGACCCTCACCGACCCCAGCTACCACCGCCAGATCGTCGTGGCCACCGCGCCGCAGATCGGCAACACCGGATGGAACGACGAGGACGACGAGTCCGTCGGTCCCACCGGCAGCAGCGCCGAGGCGAAGATCTGGGTTGCCGGGTACGTCGTCCGCGACCCCGCCCGCCGCACCTCCAGCTGGCGCGCCACCGGCTCCCTGCAGGACGAGCTCGTGAAGCAGGGAGTCGTCGGGATCGCCGGCATCGACACCCGGGCACTGGTCCGCCACCTGCGCACCCGCGGCTCGATGCGCTCCGGGGTGTTCTCCGGCGACGCACTGGCCGACACCGACGTGCTGCTCGACCGCGTGAAGAGCCAGCCGTCGATGCTCGGCGCGGACCTCGCCGGCGAGGTCAGCACCACCAGCGGTTACGTCGTCGAGCCGACCGGGGGAGAAGCGCGATTCACCGTCGCGGCGATCGACCTCGGCATCAAGACCAACACCCCGCGCATGTTCGCCGAGCGCGGCATCCGGGTGCACGTGCTCCCGTCCAATGCGACGCTCGAGCAGATCCTCGACCTGAAGGCAGACGGCGTCTTCCTCTCCAACGGTCCCGGCGACCCGGCGACCGCCGACGGCGCCGTGCACCTCACGAAGGAGGTCATCGGGCAGGGGCTGCCCCTGTTCGGCATCTGCTTCGGCAACCAGATCCTCGGGCGGGCTCTCGGTCTCGGCACCTACAAGATGAAGTTCGGTCACCGGGGGATCAACATCCCGGTCGTCGAACACGAGACGGGACGCATCGCGATCACCGCGCAGAACCACGGGTTCGCGCTCGAGGGCGAGGCCGGGCAGGAGTTCGACACCCCGTTCGGCAAGGCCGTGATCAGCCACACCTGCGCCAACGACGGTGCCGTAGAGGGGGTCCGCCTGCTCGACGGTTCCGCCTTCTCGGTGCAGTACCACCCCGAGGCCGCGGCGGGCCCGCACGACGCCGCGTACCTGTTCGACCGCTTCACCAGCCTGCTCGAGGGAGTCAAGAACTAATGCCACGCCGTACAGATCTCTCCCACATCCTGGTGATCGGCTCCGGCCCGATCGTCATCGGCCAGGCCTGCGAGTTCGACTACTCCGGAACCCAGGCCTGCCGGGTGCTGCGCGAAGAGGGCCTGCGGGTCAGCCTCGTCAACTCCAACCCGGCCACGATCATGACCGACCCCGAGTTCGCGGACGCCACCTACGTGGAGCCGATCACCGCCGAGTTCGTCGAGAAGGTCATCGCCCTCGAGGCCGAGAAGGGCCACCCGATCGACGCCGTCCTCGCGACGCTCGGCGGCCAGACGGCCCTGAACACCGCGGTGGCGCTGCACGAGCAGGGCATCCTCGAGAAGCACGACGTCGAGCTGATCGGCGCCGACTTCGACGCCATCCAGCGCGGCGAGGACCGGCAGAAGTTCAAGGACATCGTCGCCAAGGTCGGCGGCGAGTCCGCGCGCTCCCGCGTCTGCTACACGATGGACGAGGTCCGCGACACGGTCGCCGAACTGGGCTTCCCCGTCGTCGTGCGGCCGTCGTTCACGATGGGCGGACTCGGCTCCGGCATGGCCTACGACGACGAGGACCTGACGCGGATCGCCGGCGGCGGTCTCACCGCGTCGCCCACCGCCAACGTGCTGATCGAGGAGTCGATCCTCGGGTGGAAGGAATACGAACTCGAGCTGATGCGCGACGGCCGCGACAACGTCGTGATCGTGTGTTCGATCGAGAACGTCGACCCGGTCGGCGTGCACACCGGTGACTCGATCACCGTCGCCCCCGCGATGACGCTCACGGACCGTGAGTACCAGGCGATGCGCGACCTCTCGATCGACATCCTCCGCGAGGTCGGCGTCGACACCGGCGGCTGCAACATCCAGTTCGCCATGGATCCCGCCGACGGGCGCCTCGTCGTCATCGAGATGAACCCGCGCGTGTCGCGGTCCAGTGCGCTCGCGTCCAAGGCGACCGGTTTCCCGATCGCGAAGATCGCCGCGAAGCTCGCCATCGGCTACACCCTGGACGAGATCGTCAACGACATCACCAAGGAAACCCCGGCGTGCTTCGAGCCAACCCTCGACTACGTCGTCGTCAAGGCGCCCAGGTTCGCGTTCGAGAAGTTCCCCGGCGCCGACGACACCCTCACCACTACGATGAAGTCGGTTGGTGAGGCCATGTCGATCGGCCGCAACTTCACCGAGGCGTTCGGCAAGGTGCTGCGCTCGCTCGAGACCAAGCGGGCCGGATACTGGACGGGCCCCGAGGTGGAGGCCACCGACCTGGACAGCCTCCTGGCGGAACTGAGCATCCCCCGCGACGGACGCGTCTACGGCCTCGAGAAGGCGTTCGCACTCGGCGCCACCGTCGAGCAGCTGTTCGACGCCACGAAGATCGACCCGTGGTTCCTCGACCAGATCCTGCAGATCCACGAGCTCGGCGACGCACTGCGCGAGGCGCCCGAGGTGACCGAGCGGGTACTGCGCCGCGCCAAGCACCACGGCCTGTCGGATCGGCAGATCGCGGCCCTGCGGCCCGAGATCGGCGGCGAGGACGCGGTCCGGGCGCTGCGTGAGCAGTGGAACGTCCACCCCGTGTACAAGACGGTCGACACCTGCGCCGCCGAGTTCGAGGCGAAGACGCCGTACCACTACTCCACGTACGAACTCGATCCGGCGGCCGAGTCCGAGGTGGCCCCGCAGACCGAGCGTCCGAAGGTCCTGATCCTCGGTTCCGGACCGAACCGCATCGGTCAGGGCATCGAGTTCGACTACTCCTGCGTCCACGCCGCACTGACGCTGTCGGAGGCCGGGTACGAGACGGTAATGGTCAACTGCAACCCGGAGACCGTCTCCACCGACTACGACACCGCCGACCGCCTGTACTTCGAGCCGCTCACGTTCGAGGACGTCCTCGAGGTGTACCGGGCGGAGTCGATGTCGGGCACCGTCGCCGGGGTGATCGTGCAGCTCGGCGGTCAGACCCCGCTGGGTCTGGCGAAGCGGCTGAAGGCCGCCGGCGTGCCGATCGTCGGCACCAGCCCGGAGGCGATCGACCTCGCGGAGGATCGCGGCGAGTTCGGGAGGGTGCTGGTCGAGGCCGGCCTGCCCGCACCCAAGTTCGGCACCGCCACCACGTTCGCCGGCGCCCGCGAGATCGCGGCCGGCATCGGGTACCCGGTGCTGGTGCGGCCGTCGTACGTCCTCGGTGGCCGCGGCATGGAGATCGTCTACGACGAGGCGTCGCTGGAGAGCTACATCTCCCGCGCCACCGAGATCTCCGACGACCGGCCCGTCCTGGTCGACCGGTTTCTGGAAGACGCCATCGAGATCGACGTCGACGCGCTCTGCGACGGCACCGAGGTGTACCTCGGCGGCGTGATGGAGCACATCGAGGAGGCCGGTATCCACTCGGGCGACTCGGCCTGTGCGCTGCCGCCGATCACCCTCGGCCGCGCCGACCTCGAGAACGTCCGCCGTTCCACGGAGGCGCTCGCCAAGGGCATCGGCGTCAAGGGCCTGCTCAACGTCCAGTACGCCCTGAAGGACGACATCCTGTACGTCCTCGAGGCGAACCCCCGCGCCAGCCGCACCGTGCCGTTCGTGTCGAAGGCCACCGCGGTGCAGCTCGCCAAGGCGTGCGCCCGCGTCATGCTGGGCGAGTCCATCGCCGATCTGCGCGCGAGCGGTGTGCTCCCGGCCACCGGCGACGGCGGCTCGACCCCGGCGAACGCGCCCGTCGCCGTCAAGGAGGCCGTGCTGCCGTTCAACCGGTTCCGGCGCGCCGACGGCACCGGCGTCGACACCCTCCTGAGCCCGGAGATGAAGTCGACCGGCGAAGTCATGGGCATCGACGCCGACTTCGGCACCGCGTTCGCGAAGAGCCAGACGGCCGCATATGGCTCGCTGCCCACCTCGGGCTCGGTGTTCGTCTCCGTCGCCAACAAGGACAAGCGGTCGCTGATCTTCCCGGTCAAGCGGCTCGCGGACCTGGGCTTCCGGATCCTGGCCACCGAGGGCACCGCGGCGGTTCTCCGCCGGAACGGGATCACCTGCCAGGACGTGCACAAGCACTCCGGCGAAACGCTGGAGGCGGGTGAGCGGACCATCGTCGAGACGATCCGCGACGGCGAGGTCGACATGGTGATCAACACGCCGTACGGCAACTCCGGACCGCGCGTCGACGGCTACGAGATCCGCAGCGCGGCCGTCGCCATGAACATCCCGTGCGTCACCACCGTGCAGGGCGCGTCCGCCGCGGTGCAGGGCATCGAGGCCGCGATCCGCGGTGACATCGGTGTCCAATCGCTCCAGGCGCTGCACGCGCGGCTGCGGTCGCCCGCCGTGGTCGTGGCTCCCGCGACCGGGTCCGTCTTGTCGTGAGCGGACACCATCACCACCACTCCTGGGTGCATCGGCTGACGTCGGCGGTCGAGCACCGGGGGCGGTTGTGCGTCGGGATCGATCCGCATCCGGGACTGCTCGAGGCGTGGGGGCTGCCCGTCTCCGCCGAGGGGCTGGAGACGTTCGCAGAGATCTGCGTGGAGGCCTTCGTCGGTGAGGTGGCCGTCGTGAAGCCTCAGGTGGCGTTCTTCGAAGCGTACGGCTCCGCCGGGTACGCGGTACTCGAACGCACCATTTCGGTCCTCAGAGAGGCAGGGACGCTCGTCGTCGCCGATGCCAAGCGCGGGGACATCGGGTCGACGATGGCGGCGTACGCGCAGTCCTGGCTGGGTGCGGAGTCGGCTCTGTCGTCCGATGCCGTGACCGTGTCGCCGTATCTGGGGTTCGGTGCGCTCGACCCGGCGCTGTCGCTGGCGGCGGAGCAGGGCCGTGGGCTCTTCGTGCTGGCCCGGACGTCCAACCCGGAGGGCGGCGAACTGCAGGCGGCGCAGACCGCCGGGGGAGCGTCCGTGGCCCAGTCCCTGGTGGACGCGGCGGTCCGGCACAACGACGCGCAACCCGGTCTCGTGGGTCTCGTGGTGGGTGCGACACGCGGACACGGTCTGGATTTGTCGAATTTTTCCGGACCGATTCTCGCGCCCGGTCTCGGCGCCCAGGGCGCGACTCCTGGTGATCTCGCCGACATTTTTCCCGATTCTCGAAAACTGTTGTTGCCGAACAGTTCTCGTGGTGTTCTTCGTGCCGGACCGTCGGTGACGGCACTGCGTGAGGCGGCCGTGAAGGTCCGTGACGAGATCGAGTCCGCACTCTCATAGCCCACCCGAATCCGGCTCTGACCTCAGGGGGTGGGTTCGCAATCGGCGCCGGGCGTGAGTACGGTCGCTATCGCTGCTGGTTATCCAGTGGTTTGGACTATTTGCCAACGACGAGACGGAGGAACCGTGGCCCTTCCCCAGTTGACTGATGAGCAGCGCGCTGCTGCTTTGGAGAAGGCAGCTGCTGCCCGCAAGGCCAGGGCTGAGCTCAAGGAGCGCCTGAAGCGTGGTGGCACCGACCTCAAGCAGGTTCTCAAGGACGCCGAGGACGACGAGATCCTGGGCAAGATGAAGGTGTCGGCACTGCTCGAGGCGCTGCCCAAGGTGGGCAAGGTCAAGGCGCAGGAGATCATGACCGAGCTGGAGATCGCTCCGACCCGTCGCCTCCGTGGCCTCGGCGATCGGCAGCGGAAGGCCCTGCTCGCCAGGTTCGACTTCGAGGCCTGAGCACGACAGTGGTAGCTGACGCACAAGTGTCAGAGAGCAAGACCGCAGTGCGGAGGGGTCGGCTGGTTGTACTGGCCGGCCCCTCGGCCGTCGGTAAGTCCAGCGTGGTGCGACTCCTGCGTGACCGGATGCCGGAGCTCGTCTTCAGCGTGTCCGCGACGACGCGCGACCCACGCCCGGGCGAGGTGGACGGCAAGGACTACCGGTTCACCTCCCGCGACGAGTTCCAGCGGATGATCGAATCCGGTGAGCTGCTCGAATGGGCCGAGATCCACGGCGGGCTGCAGCTGTCGGGAACCCCGGCCGCACCCGTCCGCCGGGCGATCGAGCAGGGCAAACCGGTGCTGGTCGAGGTCGATCTCGCCGGTGCGCGGGCCGTCCGCGCCGCGATGCCGGAGGCTCTGCTCGTCTTCATGGCGCCCCCGAGCTGGGACGTGCTGGTCGAGAGGTTGACCGGCCGGGGCACCGAATCCGCCGAGGTCGTGGAGCGGCGTCTCGCGACCGCGAGAGTCGAGCTGGAGGCGCAGCACGAGTTCGACGAGGTCATCGTGAACGAGGATGTCAGCCGATCGTGCGACGAGTTGGTATCCTTGTTGGTTGGACGACCGGAACAGTCCGAGTCGACCCACTAGATCTCACATCAACTAGCCAGAACTATTTCAGGAGATACCGAGTGAGCAGCACCCCCGCAGTAGCGTCCGCAACTCCCAGCCACGGCGCCCTGCCGGCCTACGACACCCCGCTCGGCATCACCAATCCTCCGATCGACGAGCTTCTCGCCCGCACGTCGTCGAAGTACGCGCTGGTGATCTACGCGGCCAAGCGTGCGCGTCAGATCAACGATTACTACAACCAGCTCGGTGACGGCATCCTCGAGTACGTCGGCCCCCTCGTGGAGCCGGGCCTGCAGGAGAAGCCGCTGTCGATCGCGCTGCGTGAGATCCACTCCGATCTTCTCGAGCACACCGAAGGCGAGTGAGCGGAGGATCTGCCGTGCCTGAACAGGCAGCGGGCCCGGGCTCCGGGCACGTGACGGATTCACCGGAACCGGTTCCCTCGGGGGCGGGCCGCAAGCGGATCGTCGTCGGTGTCGGCGGCGGCATCGCAGCGTACAAGAGCTGTGCCGTCATCCGGGCCTTCACGGAGGCCGGGCATCACGTGCGGGTCATCCCGACGGAGTCCGCGCTCGAGTTCGTCGGCAAGGCGACGTTCGAGGCGCTGTCGGGCAACCCCGTGCACACGGGTGTGTTCACCGACGTTCCGCAGGTTCCGCATGTTCGTCTCGGACAGGAAGCGGATCTCGTCGTCATCGCGCCCGCCACCGCCGACCTCATGGCGCGGGCCGTGGCGGGACGTGCGGACGACCTCCTCACCGCGACGCTGCTCACCGCGCGATGTCCCGTGGTGTTCGCTCCCGCGATGCACACGGAGATGTGGGAGCACCCGGCCACCGTCGCGAACGTCGCCACGCTGCGCGCACGCGGCGTGACCGTCATCGAACCCGCATCCGGCCGCCTGACCGGCAAGGACACCGGCGCCGGCCGGCTGCCGGAACCCGACGAGATCGTCGGATTGGCGTCGTTGCTGGTCGAGCGTCCCGATGCGCTGCCGCGTGATCTCGAGGGCCGGCGGGTCCTCGTGTCCGCGGGCGGCACCCGTGAACCGCTCGATCCGGTGCGGTTCCTCGGTAATCGTAGTTCGGGCAAGCAGGGATATGCCATCGCGAGGCTCGCCGTGCAGCGCGGGGCCGAGGTCACCCTCGTCTCCGGCTACACCGCCGGCCTCGCCGACCCGGCCGCCGTCGACGTGGTGCACGTCCGCACGGCGGAAGACATGCGGGTCGCGGTCGCCAAGCACGCGCCCGGATTCGACGCCGTGATCATGGCCGCGGCGGTGGCCGACTTCCGGCCGTCGACGACGGTGGCGAGCAAGATCAAGAAGGGCGCGGGCGAGCCCGACTCGATCGCACTCACCAAGAACGAGGACATCCTCGCCGGCCTGGTCCAGTCCCGGCGGGACGGCGAGATCCCGTCGAAGACCGTGATCGTCGGATTCGCGGCCGAGACGGGCGACGCCGACGGCGACGTCCTCACGTACGCGCGGGCCAAGCTCGCGCGTAAGGGGTGCGACCTCCTCGTCGTCAACGCGGTCGGCGAGGGCAAGGCGTTCGAGGTCGACCACAACGACGGGTGGCTGCTCGGAGCCGACGGTTCCGAGTCCGCGCTCGAGCACGGATCGAAGGCGTTGATGGCGAGCCGGGTGCTCGACGCCGTCGACCAGCTGCTGCCGGACACTCTGACGGAACATCCGGCAGAATTTCGGTGATTCGAAGGGTGTCACCCCCGCCGGGGTGGCGCTAGGGTCGTTCGCGGTATTACGCAGCTAAGCTGTTTTCAAGTGCTGTTCAGGACAACTGTCGAGAGGGAATTCTGTGAGCCAGTCCGGTAGTCGGCTATTCACCAGTGAGTCTGTGACCGAGGGGCACCCGGACAAGATTTGTGATGCGATCAGCGACTCCATCCTCGACGCGCTCCTCACCGACGACCCGCGCGCCCGCGTCGCCGTCGAGACACTGGTGACCACCGGACAGGTCCACGTCGCCGGTGAGGTCACGACCACCGCCTACGCCGACATCCCCAAGATCGTGCGCGACACCGTGCTCGAGATCGGGTACGACTCCTCGGCCAAGGGCTTCGACGGCAACTCCTGCGGCGTGAACGTCGCGATCGGCGCACAGTCCCCGGAGATCGCCCAGGGCGTCGACCACTCGCACGAGGTCCGCACCGGCGAACTGAGCGACGACGAGATCGACCGCCAGGGCGCAGGCGACCAGGGACTGATGTTCGGGTTCGCCACCACCGACACCCCGGAACTGATGCCCCTGCCGATCGCGCTGGCGCACCGCCTGTCGCGTCGTCTCACCGAGGTCCGCAAGTCCGGTGTCCTGCCGTACCTGCGCCCGGACGGCAAGACTCAGGTCACCATCGAATACGACGGCGACAAGGCGGTTCGCCTCGACACCGTGGTCATCTCGACGCAGCACGCCGCCGACATCGACCTCGACAACCTGCTCACCCCGGATCTGCGGGAGAAGGTTCTCGGTTCGGTTCTCGCCGAAATCGACATGCCCGAACTCGACGTCTCGGACATCCGCCTGCTCGTCAACCCGACCGGCAAGTTCGTGCTCGGCGGCCCGATGGGTGACGCCGGCCTGACGGGTCGCAAGATCATCGTCGACACCTACGGCGGCATGGCCCGCCACGGCGGCGGCGCGTTCTCCGGCAAGGACCCCTCGAAGGTCGACCGGTCGGCGGCCTACGCCATGCGCTGGGTGGCCAAGAATGCGGTCGCGGCAGGCCTCGCGGACCGGATCGAGGTCCAGGTGGCGTACGCGATCGGCAAGGCGGCGCCGGTGGGTCTGTTCGTCGAGACGTTCGGTACCGAGAAGACGGATCCGGCGCGGATCCAGCAGGCCATCACCGAGACGTTCGACCTGCGGCCCGGCGCCATCATCCGCGACCTCGACCTGTTGCGTCCGATCTACGCGCAGACCGCGGCCTACGGTCACTTCGGTCGCACCGACATCGACCTCCCGTGGGAGAGCATCGACCGGGCGGAGAAGCTGCGGGCAGCCGCAGGCCTCTGATCGGTAGTCACGGCGCGGCGGGCGCCGCTGCGGTAGGAGTCCCCGCGTGAGCGCGGAAAAGGTTGCGGCAGAAGTTGATCCGGTTGCCCGGGTGCTGCCGCTGCTTCCGCTTGCCCACCTCGACCGCGAATTCGACTATCTCGTCCCGAAGGACCTCGACGCGCAGGCACGGCCCGGGGTCCGGGTGCGCATCCGGTTCGCCGGACGTCTCGTCGACGGGTTCGTCATCTCCCGGAACGCGACGAGCGACCATCAGGGCCGTTTCGGCTGGCTCGAACGGGTGATCTCGCCCGAGCGGGTCCTGACCGAGGAGATCACCCGGGTGGTCGACCTCGTCGCCGGCCGATACGCCGGAACCCGCGCGGACGTCCTGCGGCTCGCGATCCCGCCGAGACACGCGCGGGCGGAGTCCGAGGCCGCGTCCGAACCCCCCGCGGTGCCGGTCCCCGCGATCGAGACCGACGCGTGGGACCGGTACGTCCACGGCGGCGCATTCCTGACCGCATTGTCGGGGGAGCGGGCCCCGCGCGCGGTCTGGCAGGCGCTCCCCGGTGAGGACTGGCCGGCGCGTCTCGCGGAACTGTCGGGACTCGTCGCCGCCACCGGGGCGAGCACCGTCGTCGTCGTGCCCGATCAGCGTGATCTCGACCGCGTGGTCGCGGCAGTGGAGAAGCTGCTGGGCAAGGATGCCGTCGTCGGACTCGCCGCCGGCCTCGGTCCGGCGCTGCGTTACCGGCGTTGGCTGGCTGCGCTGCGCGGGACGGCAAAGGTCGTCGTCGGGACCCGGAGTTCGGTGTTCGCGCCGACGCCGCGCACCGGGCTGATCGTGGTCTGGGACGACGGGGACGACAACCATTCCGAGCCGCGCGCACCGTATCCGCACGCCCGCGAGGTGGCGCTGCTCCGCGCGTACGCCAGTGGCTGCGCGGTGGTGCTGGCCGGACACGCGCGCACCGCGGAGGCCCAGGCCCTGGTCGACTCGGGGTGGGCGCACGACCTTGTGGCCTCCCGGGACTCGGTGCGGGCGGCCGCCCCGAAGATCACCGCGCTCGCGGACAGTGACCACGCCCTGGCCCGCGATCCCGGCGCGCGCGCCGCCCGGTTGCCCGCGATCGCGTTCGCGGCTGCCCGGGAAGCGCTCGGCGCCGGCCGGGGAGTGCTGGTCCAGGTGCCCCGGCGTGGCTACGTGCCCAGCCTCGCGTGCGGCAAGTGCCGGGCGCCCGCGCGATGCCGACGATGCAATGGACCTCTCGCGCTGCCCTCCGCGGCCGGCCCGGACGGGGCGGGGACCCCGGCGTGCCGGTGGTGCGGCGTCGCCGACGCCGCACACCGCTGCCACGCGTGCGGAGCGAAGGCGCTGCGGGCCGTCGTGGTCGGTGCCGGACGGACCGCCGAGGAACTGGGTCGCGCGTTTCCCGGCGTCGCCGTCCGGATGTCGGGCGGCACGGACGTCGTCGACGAGGTGGAGCAGGGGCCCACCCTCGTGGTGTCGACGGTCGGGGCCGAACCGGTGATGGCGGGCGGCTACGGCGCGGCGTTGCTGCTGGACGGGTGGGCGCTGCTGGGCCGTCCCGACCTGCGCGCCGCCGAGGAGACGCTGCGGCGGTGGATGACGGCGTCGTCGCTCGTGCGGCCGTTCGCCGAGGGCGGTCAGGTGGTCGTGGTCGCCGATTCGGGGATTCCGACGGTGCAGGCGCTGGTCCGCTGGGATCCGGTCGGTCACGCCCGTGCACAGTACGAGGAGCGCGCGGAGGTCGGATTTCCGCCCGCGATCCATCTCGCGGCACTCGACGGCAGCGCGAAGGCGATTGCGGACCTTCTCGACCTCGCCGAATTGCCGGTGAACGCGGAGTTGCTCGGCCCGGTCGAGTTGCCGGCGGGGGAGCGGCTGCCGTTCTCCGGCGACGCGCCGGAGCCGGCGGACGTGGAGCGCATGCTGATCCGGGTGCCCCGTGGCGAGGGAAAACCGCTGGCCAAGGCGCTGGGAGAGGCGCAGTCGGTGCGCAGCGCGCGTAAAGACTCGCAACCTGCCCGGATCCAGATCGACCCCATACGCATCGGGTAATCGACCACCGTCACGAAATACGACCTTGCCGGCTCGCGATTGACGATATATCGTTGATGCATCAGCGATACAGAAGGAGGCTGATGATGGAAGACTTCCATTTCGAACACAGAGGTTCCCGACGGGACCGATTCACACGCGAACGGACGGGACGGCCCGAGGGGCCCCACCGCCACGGACACCGGCGAGGCCGCTTCGGCCCCGAGGGTGATCCCGGCTTCGGTCCGGGAATGCACTTCGGGCGCGGACGCGGACGGGGTGGCAGGGGACGGCGCGGCGATGTCCGCTCCGCGATCCTGCTGCTGCTCACCGAGGAGCCGATGCACGGCTACGAGCTGATTCAACAGATCGTCGAACGCAGCGACGGGGTGTGGAAGCCCAGCCCCGGTTCGATCTACCCCGCGCTGTCACAGCTCGAGGACGAGGGTCTGGTGCTCATCGAAAAGGTGGCGGGCCGCAAGACCGCGCGCCTGACGGACGAGGGCAAGGCCTTCGTCGAAGCGAACAAGACCGACCTCGGCACCCCGTGGGACGACGTGCGGGAGAGCGTCGGCCGGCCCGCCGAGGACCTGCGGGGTCTGATCGGGCTGTTGATGGGTGCCGCGGGGCAGGTTGCCGCGGTCGGTGACGACGAACAGGTCCGGCGTGCCGGCGAGATCCTCGCCGAGGCGCGGCGCGCGATGTATCGCCTTCTCGCGGAAGACGATCAGAGCGAAGCCGGCAAGGATGACACCGACTCGTAGGGCGCCAGGGCTCACCGCGGGCCCGCCGTCTCGACGCGACAGCGCGTGCACATTCTGGGAAAGTTCTCAGAAATGTCACGGCGAAGTCGGGAGAGATCATGAGATTTCGGGGTGCCGGTGCGGTCGTCGCGGGTGTCGTCCTGCTGATGTCCGGCGCAGTGTCCACCGCCCACGCGGACGACGCCTCACCGCCCCAACCCGTCGTGCCCGCCACGGCCGGGCTTCCCCAGACCGGCCGTAGTGCCGCCGCCGCGTATGCGCACGAGCACCCGGACAGCGCACCCGCGGGGTCGAACGACTTCTCCTGCACACCCGCCCCGGACCACCCCGAGCCGGTGGTGCTCGCGCACGGCACCGACGCCAGCGCCTACGCGGACTGGGCCACCCTGTCGCCGATGCTCGCCGCGGACGGTTACTGCGTGTTCGCGCTCAACTACGGCGGAGCGCCGGGTGCCGATTCGTACGGCACCGAGGACATCGTCGCGAGCGCGGAGGAGTTCGGCCGGTTCGTCGACCGGGTCCGCGACGCGACCGGCGCCGCCAAGGTCGACACGGTCGGATACTCGCAGGGTGCGAACGTCACGCGGTACTACGTCAACAAGCTCGGCGGCGCCCCGTTCGTCGACCACTGGGTCGGACTGGCGTCGCCCAGCTACGGGGGAGTGATGTACGGCCTCGTTCCGATCGTGCAGGCACTTCCCGGCGGACCGGACTTCGCCCGCACGGTGACGTCGGTCGCCGTCAGCCAGCAGATGCAGGGCTCGCCGTTCATGAACGCCCTCAACGTGGGCGGTGACACCGCACCCGGCGTCTCGTACACGACGATCGGGTCTCGGTACGACGAGATGATCCAGCCGTACACGAACATGGCGCTCCACGGCGCCGGGGCGGTCAACATCCTGATCCAGGATCGATGCCCCCAGGACGGCACCGGACATTTCCAGGCGCCCTACGATCCGTTCGCGCTCGACCTCGTCCGTGCGGCGCTGGACCCCGACGCGACTCCGCTGGCTCGCTGCGAGTTCGTCCCGGTCGGCGCGGGTATTCCCCAGGTGATCCTCGACAGCAATAGGTAGTCCCACGCAACAAAGCGGGGAGCCGTGCAGGCACGGCTCCCCGCTTCTGCGTGTGTGTGCTACTCCGCCAGTTTCGCGACGGCCTGCGCCCACAGGAAGTACTTGTTGGTGCCGAGGTCCTTCACGGTCTTGATGTTGAACGCGGCCGCGAGGTGTTCGGCGTCGGAATCGCTCACGCCCTGCAGGGCGGCGACGGGGGCACTGGCCAGTTCTTCGATGGGCTTCGTCTCGTAGGCCTTGTCGAACTTGCTCTCAATTCCTGCCATCGTTACCTCCAGAGGTTCGAAAACGGGACACCGGCCCGACCGTTCGCGCCGGCCTCAGAACAGTCAATACCCGTCCGCCGTCGCTGTGTGCGGTTCTGCGGAATCGATTCGCCGACTGTTCGCCGAGTGTTATGGCCCGGGTGCGACTCCCTAGACTGGTCGGCACATCGTCGATCAAAGGGGAGCTTTCTTCGTGAGTATCGTTTCGGCCCGCACTGCGGTCCACCGTCCGTCGTGTGGGTCGCCGACGTGCGCATAGTCTTCGCCGGAACCCCCGAGCCCGCCGTTCCCTCGCTCGAACGCCTCATCCGTTCGCCGCGCCACGACGTCGTGGCGGTGATCACCCGCCCGGACGCGGTCGCAGGCCGCGGACGCAAGGTGGTCCGCTCGCCGATCGGTGAACTCGCCGACTCCCACGGCATCGAGGTGCTGACTCCCGAGCGGCCGTCCGAACCCGAGTTCCTGGCGCATCTCGCCGACCTCGCACCCGACTGCGCGCCCGTCGTCGCCTACGGGGCGCTGCTGCCGCAGAAGGTCCTCGACATCCCGGCCCACGGCTGGGTGAACCTGCACTTCTCACTGTTGCCGGCGTGGCGCGGGGCCGCCCCCGTGCAGGCCGCGATCGGTGCGGGCGACGACATGACCGGCGCGAGCGCGTTCCGGCTCGAGGCGGGGATGGACACCGGGCCGGTCTACGGGGTGGTCACCGAGAGGATCCGCGACACCGACACCGCCGGGGACCTCCTGGGGCGCCTGGCCGACAGTGGTGCGGTCCTCCTGGAGTCGGTTCTCGACGGGATCGAGGACGGCGCGATCACCGCGGTCCCGCAGTCGGCCGAAGGGGTCTCGCACGCGCCCAAGGTGACCGTCGAGGCGGCCCGGATCCGTTGGGACAGAACGGCTGCCGTGGTGGACCGGCACGTCCGGTCGGTGACCCCCGCGCCCGGTGCCTGGACCACCATCGGCGATCTACGAATCAAGGTCGGCCCGGTCACTCCGACGGAGGAGCGACTGGAGCCGGGGGCGATCTCCGTGACCAAGTCCGGATTCCTGATCGGCACGTCCACGGTGGCGGTGCGGCTGGGCCGCATCCAGCCGCAGGGCAAGAAACAGATGGCCGCCCTGGACTGGGCGCGAGGCGCACGACTCGACGCGGAGGTACGGGCACAGTGAGCGAATCCAGAAGGCCAGCACGTCGCGGCCAGTCCGGCTCGGGGGCCCGCAACAACCGTCCCCGCCAGGCCCGCCGCCCCGACGCGTCCCAGTCCGGTCTCGACCAGCCGCGGCTCGCCGCCCGGGACGTGCTGCGCGCCGTCCGGGAACGCGACGCCTACGCCAATCTGGTGCTGCCCGGACTGCTGCGTGAGCGGCGCCTGGACGGACGTGACGCGGCGCTCGCCACGGAACTGGCCTACGGCGCCGCCCGCGCCCGTGGGCTCCTCGACGCCGTGATCGCCGACTGCGCGGGCAGGCCGATCGCCGAGATCGACGGACCGCTCCTCGACGTCCTCCAGCTGGGCGCCTACCAGCTGCTGCGCACCCGCGTCGCCCCGCACGCCGCCGTCGCCACCTCCGTCGATCTCGTGCGCGCGGAGGCCGGTCCGGGGAAGGCCGGCTTCGTCAACGCCGTGCTCCGCCGGGTGTCGGAGCGGTCCGAGGCGGAATGGGTGGAGCGCCTCGCCCCGGCCGATCCGGTGGGGCGGCTGGCATTCGAGCACGCGCATCCCACGTGGATCGCCCAGGTGTTCGCCGACGCGCTCGGTGCCGACGCCGGGGAACTCGAGGACGTCCTCGTCGCCGACGACGCGCGACCGGTGGTGCATCTCGTCGCCCGCCCGGGGGAGATCTCGTCGGAGGAACTCGCGCTCGCCACCGGCGGCGAGGTGGGGCGGTACTCGCCGTACGCGGTCTATCTGGACGGCGGCGACCCGGGGCTGCTCGACGCCGTCCGCGAGGGGCTCGCGGGAGTGCAGGACGAGGGCAGTCAGCTCGTCGCCCGGGCGCTGTCGCTGGCACCGCTGGACGGACCGGACGCGGGCCGCTGGCTCGACCTGTGCGCGGGCCCGGGCGGCAAGGCTGCCCTGCTCGGCGCTCTCGCCGGAATCGAGGGCGGACGCCTCGACGCCGTGGAGCCGGTGCCGCACCGCGCGGACCTGATCCGCAAGACGACGAAGGATCTTCCGGTCGACGTGCACGTCGCCGACGGGCGTGATCCCGGGCTGGAGGGCGGGTACGACCGCGTCCTGGTCGACGCGCCGTGCACCGGACTGGGTGCGCTGCGCCGACGTCCGGAGGCGCGGTGGCGCCGGCAGCCGTCGGATGTGGCGGGTCTCGCGAAACTGCAGCGGGAACTCCTGGCGTCGGCCGTCGAGCTGGTTCGTCCGGGCGGCGTGATCCTCTACGCGACGTGTTCGCCGCATCTGTCCGAGACGGTGGCCGTGGTCGCGGACGCGGTGCGCCGCTACGGGCTCACGGCACTCGACACGCGTGCGCTCGTCCCCGGTGTGCCGGGTCTGGGGGACGGTCCGAGCGTCCAGCTCTGGCCGCATCGGCACGGCACCGACGCGATGTTCATGGCCGCGTTGCGCAAGCCGTAGGGCGGCGGTCGCCTCCCCGCTACCTGGACATCTGCCCGACTCTCGGTAGAACCTGTTTCACTATATGGTGAAACGTGTTCTAATTCTTCTCGCGACAGAGACGTACGTCACGAAGCGAGTGGAGGACTTGAGATGAATCGGGTAGCGGGGAAGGTCGTTCTGATCACGGGAGCGGCGCGGGGTCAGGGTCGTAGTCATGCAGTGCATCTCGCCGACGAGGGCGCCGACATCATCGCCTTCGACCTCTGCGAGGACATCACATCCAACGAGTACCCGCTGGCGACCGACGCCGATCTCGCGGAGACCGGACGGCTCGTCGAGAAGGCGGGGCGCCGGGTCGTCACCGCCAAGGTGGACGTGCGCGACCGCGCCGCACTGCAACGCGAACTCGACGCCGCGGTCGCGATGCTGGGACGGCTGGACGTCGTGGTCGCCAATGCGGGGATCGCGCCCCTCGGGAACGACGTGCCCGTCGAGGGATTCGTCGATGCGTTCGACGTCGACTTCGTCGGCGTGGTCAACACGATTCACTCGGCCCTTCCGCACCTGGACGCCGGCGCGTCGATCATCGCGACGGGATCGGTGGCCGGTCTGGTCCCGCAGACCGGCCTGAACGGCCAGCAGGCCCTGCAGGGACCGGGCGGCGACGGCTACGGGCTCGCCAAGAAGATGCTGTGGACGTACACCAACTCGCTCGCGCTCACCCTGGGCCCGAAGTCCATCCGCGTCAACGCGATCCACCCCACGAACTGCAACACGGACATGCTGCAGAGCCCGCCGATGTTCCGCACGTTCCGCCCCGACCTCGAGAACCCGACCGCCGAGGACGCGAAGGTCACGTTCCCGTTCATGCAGGCGATGCCCACCCCGTGGGTCGAGCCCGAGGACATCTCGCACGCGGTGGTGTTCCTGTCGTCCGACGAGTCCCGATTCGTCACCGGTCAGCAGCTCCGGGTCGATGCGGGGGCGGGTCTCAAGCTCGGCGTCTGACGCCGATCCGATGAGGGTCCGGGCCGGTGTGCGGGCGCCGCCCGGGCCCTCGCCTTGCTGTCAGGTCTGGTCGAACTGCTTGCGCAGCTTCGCCGGTGCCTTGATCCGCCAGGCGTCCTGCAGCAACTCGGTCAGCTGGGTGACGTCGACGTTCTCGAGGTCGACGAGGATCGAACCGTGACCGTCGTAGTGCGGAGTGGTGTAGAACGGCGCTCCCTGGGCCAGCAGCGCCGCCTTCTCGTCGAGGTCGCACATCACCACCAGGCCCCCGTCCGACTCGGCCCGCAACCGGGCGAGCAGCTTGCCCGCCACCTTCAGCGCCGGAGTGCGATACGACGTGCTCTCCTGTACCTCCGGCAGGGACGTACCGATCGCCACGACGTCCGTCCAGGTCGGCATGAGCCCAGTATGGACCGCGGGACCCGGCCCCGACGCGTGTACGACTAAACTGCGGCGCGTGGCAACCCCGATGATCGCACCGTCCATTCTGTCTGCCGATTTCGCGCGTCTCGCCGAGGAGGCGGACGCGGTCGCCGGTGCCGACTGGCTGCATGTCGACGTGATGGACGCACATTTCGTGCCCAACCTGACGCTCGGCCTTCCCGTCGTGCAGAGCCTGCTCGCGGCGACGGACATCCCGCTCGACTGCCATCTCATGATCGACGACCCCGGCCGCTGGGCGCCTCCCTACGCGGAGGCGGGCGCGCACAACGTCACGTTCCATGCGGAGGCGACCGACGACCCCCGGTCCGTGGCACGGGACATCCGCGCCGCCGGTGCCAAGGCCGGTCTCAGCGTCAAGCCCGGCACGCCGATCGAGCCGTACCTCGAGATCCTGAAGGACTTCGACACGCTCCTCGTCATGAGCGTCGAGCCCGGCTTCGGTGGTCAGTCGTTCATCCCCGAGGTGCTGGCGAAGGCGAAGGCGGTCCGCCGTCTCGTCGACTCGGGTGAGCTGAGGCTGGTCGTGGAGATCGACGGCGGCATCAACGCCGACACCGTCGAGGCCGCTGCCGAGGCGGGCGTCGACTGCTTCGTCGCCGGGTCCGCCGTCTACGGCACGAGCGATCCCGCGGAGGCCGTGCGCGCCCTGCGCGCCAGCGCCGCCAAGGCGTCACCGCACCTGAGCCTGTCGCGGTAACGGCGCTCCGGCACATCGTGAACTCCCACGTGCGGCACGAGAATTCGGCTGCGGACCTCGACGCCGCGATGCAGATCGCCATCGGCGCCGCGGAGTCGGCGCGCGGATTCACCAGCCCCAATCCGGCGGTCGGCGCGGTGGTCCTCGACTCTGCGGGGCGCATCGCCGGTGTCGGGATGACGCAGCCTCCCGGCGGTCCCCACGCGGAGGTCGTCGCGCTGCGGGAGGCGGGTGACGCCGCCCGCGGCGGCACCGCCGTCGTCACGTTGGAACCGTGCAACCACCACGGCCGGACCGGGCCGTGTTCGCAGGCGCTCCTCGATGCCGGTGTGGTCGCGGTGCACTATGCCGTGGGCGATCCGAACCCCGAGGCCGCGGGCGGCGCGGAAACCCTCGTCTCGGCGGGGGTCGAGGTGACGTCCGGGCTGCGGGCCCAGGACGTCGAACGCGGGCCGCTCCGGGCCTGGCTGCACCGGCAGCGCACCGGACGGCCGCACGTGACCTGGAAGTACGCGGCCACCCTGGACGGCCGCAGCGCCGCCGCCGACGGCACCAGCCAGTGGATCACCGGTCCCGAGGCCCGGGAACGCGTCCACGCGGACCGGGCGAAACTCGACGCGATCGTGGTCGGCACGGGGACGGTCCTGGCCGACGACCCGAGGCTGACCGCCCGGATGCCCGACGGATCGCTCGCGGCTCACCAGCCGGTGCGGGTCGTCGTCGGACTCGGCGACATCCCGGCGGACGCCCGGGTCCTCGACGACTCGGCGCCCACCCTTCTGCTGCGCACGCGCGACGTGGACGAGGTCCTCGCCGCACTCGCCGAGTACACCGATGTGCTGCTCGAGGGCGGGCCTCGGCTGGCGGGGGCGTTTCTCGCCGCGGGCCGGGTCGACCGCATTCAGGCGTACCTCGCCCCGCTGGTCCTCGGCGCCGGCACGTCCGCGGTCACGGAGGCGGGTGTGCATACGATCGACGGTGCGCTGCGGTTCCGTCACGAGTCGGTCGAAACAATCGGCCCCGATTTGTTGTTGAGTCTGGTTCCAGCAGTGTCCGAAAACCCTGACAGTCACCGAACGTAGGAGAAGCCACAGTGTTCACCGGGATCGTCGAAGAGTTGGGTGAGGTCGTCGCCAAGGAGGAACTGGCCGACGCCGCACGGTTCACCGTGCGTGGTCCGGTCGTGACTTCCGACGCGTCGCACGGTGATTCGATCGCGGTGAACGGTGTGTGCCTGACCGTCGTCGAGGTGCTGGCCGACGGCTCCTTCACGGCCGACGTCATGCAGGAGACGCTGAACCGGTCGAGCCTGCAGAAGATCGACGTGGGCAGCCGCGTCAACCTCGAGCGGGCCGCCGCCCTGAACAGCCGCCTCGGCGGCCACCTCGTCCAGGGCCACGTGGACGGCACCGGGCACATCATCAGCCGCAGCCCATCCGAGAACTGGGAGGTCGTGCGCATCGCGCTGCCCGACGCCATCTCCCGGTACGTCGTGGAGAAGGGCTCGATCACGGTCGACGGTGTGTCGCTGACGGTCTCGGCGCTCGGCGGGGAACGCGGCGAGGAATACTTCGAGATCTCACTCATCCCGACCACGCTGCAGCTGACCACGCTCGGGGCCGCGTCCGTCGGGACGCCCGTCAACCTCGAGGTCGACGTGATCGCGAAGTACGTGGAGCGGCTGCAAGCGGCCGGCCGCTGAGTCGTACTGTTGAGGAGCATCCCACGGATGCATCCGTTGTATTCGAAGATGCCTAAGTCAAGACTTTGGAGACCGAGCACGTGACCAGGTTCGACAGTATCGAGCGCGCCGTTGCGGACATCGCCGCAGGCAAGGCAGTCGTCGTCGTCGACGACGAAGACCGCGAGAACGAGGGAGACCTCATCTTCGCCGCGGAGAAGGCCACCCCCGAGTTGGTTGCCTTCATGGTTCGATACACGTCCGGCTACCTGTGTGTGCCGCTCGACGGCGCCGACTGCGACCGCCTCGGCCTGCCGCCGATGTACGCCACCAACCAGGACAAGCACGGCACCGCGTACACCGTGACCGTCGACGCCCGCGAGGGCATCGGAACCGGTATCTCCGCGTCCGACCGCGCCGCCACCATGCGGTTGCTGGCCGACCCGTCCAGCGGCGCCCAGGACTTCACCCGGCCCGGCCACGTCGTGCCGCTGCGCGCCAAGGAGGGCGGCGTGCTGCGCCGTCCCGGCCACACGGAGGCCGCCGTCGACCTGGCCCGGATGGCCGACCTGCGGCCGGCGGGTGTGATCTGCGAGATCGTCAGCCAGAAGGACGAGGGCCACATGGCCCAGACCGACGAGCTGCGAGTCTTCGCCGACGACCACAACCTGGCCCTGATCTCGATCGCCGACCTCATCGGGTGGCGCCGCAAGCACGAGAAGCATGTGGAGCGGGTCGCGTCCGCGCGCATCCCCACCCGGCACGGCGAGTTCACGGCCGTCGGCTACCGGAGCATCTACGACGACGTCGAGCACGTGGCGCTGGTCCGCGGCGACCTGCCCGGCCCGGACGGCGACGGCAGCGACGTGCTGGTGCGCGTGCACTCCGAATGCCTCACCGGCGACGTGTTCGGTTCGCTGCGCTGCGACTGCGGTCCCCAGCTCGACGCCGCCCTGGACATGGTCGCGCAGGAAGGCCGCGGTGTGGTCCTCTACATGCGCGGGCACGAGGGCCGGGGCATCGGTCTCATGCACAAGCTGCAGGCCTACCAGCTGCAGGACGCGGGTTCGGACACCGTCGACGCGAACCTCGAGCTCGGCCTGCCCGCCGACGCCCGCGACTACGGCATCGGCGCGCAGATCCTCGTGGATCTGGGCATCTCCTCGATGCGCCTACTCACCAACAACCCGGCCAAGCGGGTCGGTCTCGACGGCTACGGGCTGCAGATCACCGAGCGGGTGTCGATGCCGCTGCGGGCGAACGCCGAGAACCTGACGTACCTGCGCACGAAGCGCGACCGCATGGGCCACGACCTGATCGGGCTCGACGACTTCGAAGCGGGAGAAATGCTGTGAGCGGTGAGGGACTGCCGGAGCTGCAACTCGGTGAGGCGGGCGACCTCCGGCTCGCCATCGTCGCCGGCAGCTGGCACGCCGAGATCTCCGAGGCGCTGATCGCCGGCGCGCAGCGGGTGGCGGCCGAGGCGAACGTGCAGAACGTCACGCTGGTCCGGGTCGCCGGTGCCATCGAGCTTCCGGTGGTGGCGCAGGCCCTGGCCCGCACCCACGACGCCGTCGTCGCGCTCGGTGTCGTGATCCGCGGCGGGACGCCGCACTTCGAATACGTCTGCGACGCCGTGACGGCCGGTCTGACCCGGGTCTCGCTGGACGAGAGCACCCCGGTCGGGAACGGTGTGCTCACCACCGACACCGAGCAGCAGGCCGTCGACCGCAGTGGCCTGCCTGGCTCCGTCGAGGACAAGGGCGGTCAGGCATGTGCGGCCGCGCTCGACGCCGCTGTCACGTTGGCGCGACTGCGCCGCGCCGAGGAGTCCTTCGTATGATCCGGATCCAGCCATGACCACTCCCGAATCCGAGTGGACACTCGTCGCGACGCCACGCAAGTCGCGTCGATACGCGATCGGTGTGGCGATCTTTCTCGTCGTCGTGCATCTGACGTTCGCAATCCTGCTGCGCGGCGATTCGACGGGCGTGTACTTCCGGCTCGCCGACCAGCTGGCGTTCGCGGGCATCGGCTGCCTCCTCGCGGCAGCCGTCCTGCTGCTGACCCGGCCCAGGTTGCGGGTCGGGCCCCGCGGCATCGCCGTGCGCAACGTGCTCGGGGAACGCATCGTCGACTGGGACCTGTACGAGGGGTTGTCCTTCCCGGACGGCGCGGCGTGGGCCCGGATCGAGCTGCCCGACGACGAATACCTGGCCGTGATGGCCATCCAGTCGAACGATCGCGAATACGCCGTGGAAGCCGTCGACCGCTTCCGCGCACTCGCGTCGGAGTACGCACCGTCCTGAACCGGGGGTCGGCCCTCCGCGACGTCGCGGATGCGGGGTTGGTCGGTGGCGCCGACTAACGTGGAGGGGTGCCCGATCCTTCGACATATCGCCCCGCGACCGGAACGATTCCGGTCGACCCGGGGGTGTACAAGTTCCGCGATCCGCACGGCCGGGTCATCTATGTCGGGAAGGCGAAGAGTCTTCGATCACGGCTGAATTCCTATTTCGCCGACGTCTCGACACTGCACCCGCGCACCCGCCAGATGGTGACCACGGCCGGCAGCGTCGAGTGGACCGTCGTGAGCACCGAGGTCGAGGCGCTCCAGCTCGAGTACAACTGGATCAAGGAGTTCGATCCCCGGTTCAACGTCCGCTACCGCGACGACAAGACGTACCCGGTTCTCGCGGTCACCCTGAACGAGGAATACCCCCGGCTCTTCGTCTACCGCGGGCCCAGACGCAAGGGTGTCCGCTACTTCGGTCCCTACTCGCACGCGTGGGCCATCCGCGAAACCCTCGACCTGCTGCTGCGGGTGTTCCCCGCCCGCACCTGCTCGGCCGGGGTGTTCAAGCGTCACAACCAGATCGGCCGCCCGTGCCTGCTCGGCTACATCGACAAGTGCTCCGCGCCGTGCGTCGGACGGGTGTCCGCGGCCGAACACCGCCAGATCGTCGAGGACTTCTGCGACTTCCTCTCGGGACGCACCGACAAGCTGGTCCGGCAGCTCGAGGCCCGGATGCAGGCGGCATCGGAAGAACTCGACTTCGAAACGGCGGCGCGGCTGCGCGACGACGTGGGTGCGTTGCGGCGGGCGCTCGAGAAGCAGGCCGTCGTGCTCGGTGACGGCACCGACGCCGACGTCGCCGCGTTCGCGACCGACGAACTCGAGGCCGCGGTCCAGGTCTTCCACGTCCGGGGCGGCCGCGTCCGCGGGCAGCGTGGCTGGGTGGTCGAGAAGGCCGGCGACGTCATCGACTGGGCCAGCGTCGATTCCGAGGCGGGATCGGACCTGCCGCTGCTGGTCGAGCAGTTCCTCACCCAGTTCTACGGTGAGCAGGCGGCGCTGTCGGGCGCGACCGACCAGGAGGCCGGCACCAGCGGCGTGCCGCGGGAGGTCCTGGTGCCCGTGCTGCCGCCCGACGCCGAGCAGGTGCAGGAGTGGCTCAGCGGTCTCCGCGGTTCCGCGGTCCGCCTTCGCGTGCCCCAGCGCGGCGACAAGAAGGCTCTCGCCGAAACCGTGCAGCGCAACGCGATGGAGGCACTGCAACAGCACAAGCTGCGCCGCGCCGGCGACTTCACGTCGCGGTCGGCGGCCCTGCAGGGCATCCAGGAAGCCCTCGACCTGGATTCGGCGCCCCTGCGCATCGAATGCGTCGACATCAGCCACGTGCAGGGCACCGATGTGGTGGCCTCCCTCGTCGTCTTCGAGGACGGCCTGCCCCGTAAGTCCGACTACCGGCACTACGCGATCAAGGAGGCGGCGGGCGACGGTCGCTCCGACGACGTCGCCAGCATCGCCGAGGTCACCCGGCGGCGGTTCCTCCGCCACAACCGCGACGTCGGGGTGCTGCGCGCGGAAGCGGCCGGGGCGGACGCCGACCAGGTGTCGGGCGGGGACGGCGGCGACCTCGCCCCGGAGGCGGCGATCGATCCGCAGACCGGCAGGCCGCGGCGGTTCGCGTACCCACCGAACCTGTTCGTCGTGGACGGCGGAGCCCCGCAGGTGGCCGCCGCCTCGGCGGTGCTCGACGAACTGGGCATCACCGACGTCGCCGTGATCGGGCTGGCCAAGCGGCTCGAGGAGGTGTGGGTGCCGGGGGAGGAGGACCCGGTCATCCTCCCGCGCACGAGCGAGTCGCTGTACCTGCTGCAGCGGGTGCGGGACGAGGCGCACCGCTTCGCGATCACGTTCCACCGCAGCAAGCGGTCCCGCCGGATGACGGCGTCCGCACTCGACTCGGTCCGCGGACTCGGCGACACCCGGCGCAAGGCCCTGGTGACGCATTTCGGATCCGTCGCCCGCCTCAAGCAGGCCTCCGTCGAGGAGATCACCGCGGTCCCGGGTATCGGAACGGCCACGGCGAAAGCGGTACTCACGGCTCTCGGGGCGGAGGAACCGTCTGCGGACGTCGCGGGAGTGGGGGATGATGAACCAGATCGGAACGGGCCGGGCACGGCAGAACAGAACGGCGCGGACATACCCCGCGAACCGGTAGCACAGCACGGCCCGGCAGCACAGAGCGCTTCGCAACGGACAGGTGTCGAGTGAACGAGCAGCACGCGCAGAGCGACCGTCCACCCACGGTTCGGCCGATGGACTTCCTTCTCGTCACCGGGCTCTCCGGGGCGGGGCTGCAGACGGCGGCGAAGGTCCTCGAGGACCTCGGGTGGTATGTCGCGGACAACCTTCCCCCGGAACTGATTTCCCGGATGGTGGATCTGAGCCTGGAATCCGATTCGCGGCTCGAGCGGCTCGCCGTCGTCATCGACGTGCGCAGCCGGTTGTTCACCGGCGACCTCGGCTGGGTCCTCACCGAACTGGAGAGCAAACCCGTGCACACGCGGGTGCTGTACCTCGACGCGTCGGACGAGGTCCTGGTGCGCCGCTTCGAACAGGTGCGCCGCAGCCACCCGCTGTCGGGGGGAGGCGCCGAGGGCACCCTGTCGGAGGGCATCGCCGCCGAGCGCGATCAGCTCGCGAAGGTGAAGGCCGCCGCGGATCTGGTGATCGACACGTCGTCCCTCGCCGCGCACCAGTTGCGGCAGAAGATCGAGGACGCGTTCGGCGACGCCGAGAACCGGACCATGCAAGTAACAGTCCAGTCGTTCGGTTTCAAGTACGGTCTTCCGATGGACGCCGATCTCGTCTGCGACGTCCGCTTCCTGCCCAACCCGCACTGGATTCCCGAGTTGCGTCCGCACACCGGGCAGAGTGCGGACGTGCGGGACTACGTGTTGTCGCAGGACGGTGCCGAGGACTATCTCGCCACGTATCACCACCTGCTGGATCTGACGATCGCGGGATATCGTCGGGAGGGGAAGCGCTACATGACCATCGCGGTGGGGTGCACCGGAGGGAAACATCGGAGTGTCGCGATGTCGGAGGCCTTGGCGAGCCGACTCGGAAAGGACTCCGGGCTGAACGTGCGTGTCGTCCATCGTGATCTGGGGCGCGAATGAGGCCGGTGCACCAGCCGCCTGCGATCGTCGCGCTCGGCGGGGGCCACGGGCTGTTCGCCACCCTCAGCGCCGCGCGCCGGCTCAGCCGTGACGTCACGGCCGTCGTCACCGTCGCGGACGACGGCGGATCCTCGGGACGGCTGCGCGCCGAACTCGGCGTCATCCCGCCGGGCGATCTGCGGATGGCACTCGCCGCACTCGCCGCGGACGACCCCGAGGTGCAGGACTGGACGGACACCATCCAGCACCGCTTCGGCGGAATCGGCGCCCTCGCCGGCCACTCGGTGGGCAATCTCATCCTGGCCGGCCTCACCGAAGTGCTCGGCGACCCCGTCGCCGCGCTGGACGAACTCGCCCGGTTACTCCGGATCAACGGGCGCGTGCTGCCGATGTCGCCGATCGCCCTGGACATCGAGGCGGACGTGCAGGGCCTCGAGGCGGACCCGCGGGTCAGCCGCTGCATCCGCGGTCAGGTCGCGGTCGCGACCACGCCCGGCAAGGTGCGCCGCGTGCGGCTGCTGCCGGCGAATCCGCCCGCGTGCCCGGACGCGGTCCGGGCGATCGACGTCGCCGACATGGTCGTCCTCGGCCCGGGGTCGTGGTTCTCCAGCGTCATCCCGCACGTCCTCGTGCCGGAACTCCTCGACACGCTGATCGCCACCGCCGCGCGGAAGGTGCTGGTACTCAACCTGGCTCCGGAGCCGGGCGAGACCGCAGGATTCTCCACCGAGCGTCATCTGCACGTACTGTCCCAACACGCACCCGAACTCACCGTCGACTTCGTCGTGGTCGATTCGGGTTCGGTGCCACCGGGGCGCGAGCGCGAGCACCTCGCCCGCGCCGCCGGACAGTTCCAGGCACGCGTCGTGTACGCCGACGTGTCGGAGCGCGGCACCCACACACACCATGCAGGAAAACTTGCGTCCGTTCTCGAACAGCTCTGGAGCGACCCCGATGCGGGGTCTCGGGGGAGCGAAGTGGCCGAGACACCAGAGGAAAGGGAGAGCGCTTCGTGGCAATGACAGCAGAGGTCAAAGACGAACTCAGTCGTCTCGTCGTCACTCATGTGAGTTGCCGGAAGGCCGAGGTTTCGTCGCTGCTGCGGTTCGCCGGGGGATTGCACATCGTCGGCGGCCGGGTAGTGGTCGAGGCGGAAGTGGATCTGGGGTCCACGGCCCGCCGATTGCGCCGCGAGATCTTCGACCTGTTCACCTACAGCGCCGACGTCCACGTCCTCAGCGCGGGCGGGCTGCGCAAGTCGTCCCGGTACATCGTGCGGGTCGCCAAGGAGGGCGAGGCCCTCGCCCGCCAGACCGGTCTACTGGACCTGCGTGGACGCCCGGTGCGCGGACTTCCCGCGCAGGTCGTCGGTGGCAGCGTCGGCGACGCGGAAGCCGCGTGGCGCGGTGCGTTCCTGGCGCACGGTTCGCTGACCGAGCCGGGTCGCTCGTCGGCGCTCGAGGTCAGCTGCCCCGGCCCGGAGGCGGCGCTCGCGCTCGTCGGCGCGGCGCGCAGGCTGGGCATCTCCGCGAAGGCCCGCGAGGTCCGCGGCACCGACCGGGTGGTGATCCGCGACGGTGAGGCCATCGGTGCACTGCTCACCCGGATGGGGGCCCAGGACACCCGCCTCGTGTGGGAGGAACGGCGCATGCGCCGGGAGGTCCGGGCCACCGCCAACCGGCTCGCCAACTTCGACGACGCCAACCTGCGCCGGTCCGCGCGGGCGGCCGTCGCGGCCGCCGCCCGCGTCGAGCGGGCCCTCGACATCCTGGGTGACGAGGTTCCCGACCATCTGGCGGCGGCCGGTCACCTCCGGGTGGAGCACCGGCAGGCCTCCCTCGAGGAACTCGGCCAGCTCGCGGAACCGCCGATGACGAAGGACGCCGTCGCCGGGCGCATCCGGCGGTTGCTGTCGATGGCGGACCGCAAGGCCAAGGAAACCGGCATCCCCGACACCGAGTCGGCCGTCACCGCAGACCTTCTCGACGACGCCTGACCGTCGTCGGCCGTCGCCTCCCGCCACCCCCACTCCCGGACGGACGGGACGCTCGTGGCGTCAGATCGAACGAGCGTCCCGTTCGTTCGGGTCGGGGCGGCCCGGGAAACGGTGCCGGAGGTGACTGCGCGCGCGCGTGGCCCGCGCACTAGGGTAAGAACCACATCGACCGATGAACCCTCGCGCCGACCACCCGTCGGTGGTGTCGTAGCGGCGCGAGAGCAGAGCTGCACAACCAGAATCATGCGCAAAGGAGCAGATTGTGACTGTCCGGGTAGGCGTAAACGGTTTCGGCCGTATCGGACGTAACTTCTTCAGGGCGGTGGACGCGCAGAAGGCGCTCGGAACCACCGACATCGAGATTGTGGCGGTCAACGACCTCACGGACAACGCTTCGCTGGCGCATCTCCTGAAGTACGACTCCATCCTGGGTCGTCTCCCGCACGACGTCTCGCTCGAGGGTGAAGACACCATCGTCGTCGGAAACCAGAAGATCAAGGCACTCGCCATCAAGGAAGGCCCCGCGGCGCTTCCCTGGGGCGACCTGGGCGTCGACGTCGTCGTCGAGTCCACCGGCATCTTCACCGACGCAGCCAAGGCGAAGGGCCACCTCGAGGCCGGCGCCAAGAAGGTCATCATCTCCGCCCCGGCCAAGGGCGAGGACATCACCATCGTGATGGGCGTCAACGACGACAAGTACGACGGCAGCCAGAACATCATCTCCAACGCCTCGTGCACCACCAACTGCCTCGGCCCCATCGCCAAGGTGCTCGACGACGAGTTCGGCATCGTCAAGGGCCTCATGACCACGATCCACGCCTACACCCAGGACCAGAACCTGCAGGACGGCCCGCACAGCGACCTGCGTCGCGCCCGCGCCGCCGCACTGAACGTGGTCCCCACCGGCACCGGTGCCGCCAAGGCCATCGGCCTGGTCCTCCCGCAGCTGCTCGGCAAGCTGGACGGCTACGCGCTGCGCGTCCCGATCCCCACGGGCTCGGTCACCGACCTCACCGCGAACCTGAAGAAGTCGGCCAGCGTCGAGGACATCAACGCCGCGATGAAGGCTGCCGCCGAGGGACCGCTCAAGGGCATCCTGAAGTACACGGACGCTCCGATCGTGTCGTCCGACATCGTCACCGACCCGCACAGCTCGATCTTCGACTCCGGCCTCACCAAGGTCATCGACGATCAGGTCAAGATCGTGTCCTGGTACGACAACGAGTGGGGTTACTCCAACCGTCTGGCCGACCTCATCGGTCTCGTCGCCAAGTCTCTCTGAGCGAAGGTCCGGTAACAGTGGCAGTTCAGACTCTCGACGATCTGCTGAACGCTGGGGTCGAGGGGCGCGCCGTACTGGTGCGCTCCGACCTCAACGTTCCGCTCGACGGTGACCGGATCACCGATCCCGGGCGCATCATCGCTTCCGCGCCGACGCTGAAAGCGTTGGCGGAGGCGGGCGCCAAGGTCATCGTCACCGCCCATCTGGGTCGCCCCCAGGGCGAGCCCGACCCGCAGTACTCCCTCGCACCGGTGGCGGTGAAGCTCGCCGAGGTGCTGGGACGCAACGTCCAGCTCGCCGGCGACGTCGTCGGGCAGGACGCTCTGGCACGTGCCGAGGGGCTCACGGACGGCGACGTTCTCCTGCTGGAGAACATCCGCTTCGATCCGCGGGAAACCAGCAAGGACGAGGCCGAGCGGACGAAGCTCGCCAAGGCGCTGGTCGAACTTGTCGGCGACGACGGCGCGTTCGTGTCCGACGGGTTCGGTGTCGTGCACCGCGCGCAGGCGTCGGTGTACGAGGTGGCCAAGCTGCTCCCGCACTACGCGGGCACGCTCGTCGAAGCCGAGATCAAGGTGCTCGGCAAGCTGACCGAGGAGTCCGAGCGGCCGTACGCGGTCGTGCTGGGTGGGTCCAAGGTGTCGGACAAGCTCGCGGTGATCGAGGCGCTGGCCCCCAAGGTCGACACCCTCGTCATCGGTGGCGGCATGTACTACACGTTCCTGGCGGCGCAGGGTGTGTCGGTCGGCAACTCGCTGTGCGAGGAGTCGATGATCGGCACGTGCAAGGCGCTGCTCGAGCAGTACGCCGACGTGATCCACATCCCGCAGGACGTGGTCATCGCCGATTCGTTCTCGGCCGACGCCGAGTCGAAGATCGTCTCGGTCCTCGAGATCCCGGACGGCTGGATGGGGCTCGACATCGGGCCACAGTCGGTTCGCCGGTTCGCGGCGATCCTGACCAGCGCGAAGACCGTGTTCTGGAACGGCCCGATGGGCGTGTTCGAGTTCGAGAAGTTCGCCGCGGGCACCAAGGGTGTCGCCGAGGCGATCATCGAGGCCACCGGGAAGGGCGCGTACAGCGTCGTCGGTGGCGGTGACTCCGCCGCGGCGGTGCGCCAGCTCGGTCTGCCCGAGGACGGGTTCTCGCACATCTCCACCGGTGGTGGCGCCTCCCTCGAGTACCTCGAGGGCAAGGAACTCCCCGGCATCGCAGTTCTGGAGGGCTGAGGCATGGCACGGAAGCCGCTGATCGCCGGTAACTGGAAGATGAATCTGAACCATCTCGAGGCCATCGCGCTGGTTCAGAAGATCGCCTTCTCGCTCCCGGCGAAGTACTTCGACAAGGTAGACGTGACGGTGATCCCGCCGTTCACCGACATTCGCAGCGTGCAGACCCTCGTCGAGGGCGACAAGCTCCTGCTCACCTACGGTGCGCAGGACGTGTCGGCCCAGGATTCGGGTGCGTACACCGGCGAGATCAGCGGCTCCATGCTGGCCAAGCTGGGCTGCACGTTCGTCGTCGTCGGACACTCGGAGCGCCGGACCCTGCACGGCGAGGACAACGACACCGTGCTGGCCAAGACCAAGGCCGCGCTGAAGAACGGGATCACCCCGATCGTCTGCATCGGTGAGGGTCTCGACATCCGCGAGGCCGGCGAGCACGTGTCCTACAACGTCGAGCAGTTGCGAGGCTCGCTGGCCGGACTGTCCGCCGAGGACATCGCGAAGGTCGTCATCGCGTACGAGCCGGTGTGGGCCATCGGAACCGGCCGTGTGGCGAGTGCCGCGGACGCGCAGGAAGTCTGCGCCGCGATCCGCGCCACGCTCGGTGAGCTCGCCTCGCCGGACGTCGCGTCCGGTGTCCGCGTTCTCTACGGCGGCAGCGTCAACGCCAAGAACGTCGGCGAGATCGTCGGTCAGACGGACGTGGACGGCGCCCTCGTGGGCGGCGCCTCGCTGAAGGCCGACGAGTTCGCCACGCTGTCGGCGATCGCCGCGGGCGGACCTCTGCCGTAGGGCGCCTTCGGCGCTCGTGCGCCTTTCCGGTTGCGGTAGGTACCGGAAAGGCGCACGGGCGCGGAGCGCCTGTAGGGTGTACGAGGTCGTTGTTGTTCCTACTGGATGGGTGGACGTAGACAGACATGGAACTGTTCCTGGATATCTTGCTGGTGGTCACCAGCTTGCTGCTGATTCTGCTGGTGCTGCTGCACCGCGGTAAGGGCGGCGGTCTGTCCAGCCTGTTCGGCGGCGGCGTCCAGTCGAGCCTGTCCGGTTCCACCGTCGTCGAGAAGAACCTCGACCGGCTCACCGTCTTCACCGGCCTGATCTGGCTGATCGCGATCATCGGCATCGGCCTGGAGATCAAGTTCGGCTGATCGACTTCATCATGCAAACGGGCCGTCACCGGTCGATACTGGATGAATGATCGAAACCCCACGTGAGGCCACTGAACCACTCCGCGAAGACATTCGGCTCCTGGGCGGCATCCTCGGTCAGATAGTGCGGGAACAGGCCGGGGACAGCGTCTTCGACCTCGTCGAGAAGGCCAGGGTCGAATCGTTCCGGGTTCGTCGTTCCGAGATCGACCGCGCGGATCTGGCGGACATGTTCACCCACGTGTCCACGAGCGACACCATTCCCGTCATCCGGGCCTTCAGCCACTTCGCCCTGCTGGCCAATCTCGCCGAGGACATCCACCGCGAACGCCGGCGCGCCGTCCACGTCGCCGCCGGTGAACCCGCCCCCGACAGCACCCTGACCGCCACGTTCGCCAAACTAGACGCCGCGCACCTCGACAGCGCCGTCGTCGCGGACGCGTTGCGCGGGGCGCTCGTGTCGCCGGTCATCACCGCCCATCCCACCGAGACCCGCCGCCGCACGGTGTTCGAGACCCAGTCCCGCATCACCGAACTGATGCGCTACCGCGAGCGCACCGCCCTGACCGAGACCGAGACGGCCGACGTGGACGTCCGGCTGCGGCGGCAGATCCTCACCCTGTGGCAGACCGCGCTGATCCGGTTGTCGCGGTTGCGGATCCAGGACGAGATCGAGGTCGGGCTGCGGTACTACGACGCGGCACTGTTCGAGGTCGTCCCGAAGATCAACGCCGAACTGCGCAGCGCCCTGCGATCGCGGTGGCCGGACGCGGATCTGGGCCGGGAACCGATTCTTCGCCCCGGCTCGTGGATCGGCGGAGACCGCGACGGCAACCCGTACGTCACCGACGAGGTGGTCCGGCAGGCCACCACCCGTGCCGCGGCCACCGCCCTCGAGCACCACCTCGGGGAACTCGACACGCTCGAGCGCGAACTGTCCATGTCGGCTCGCCTCGTCACCGTCACCCCCGCGCTCGACCTCCTGGCCGCGTCGTCGCAGGACGATTCACCGTTCCGCGCCGACGAGCCCTACCGGCGCGCGGTGCGGGGCATCCGGGGGCGTCTCACCGCCACCGCGCACCGCATTCTCGGTGAGGCACCCGACCACGGGCTCGACCTCAGGCTCGCACCGTACGACACCCCGCGGCAGATGCTCGACGAACTCGACATCGTGGACGACTCCCTGCGGCGTGGCGGCGACGGCACCATCGCCGACGATGGGCTGGCGAACCTGCGGGACTCGGTGGAGGTGTTCGGTTTCCACCTCTCCGGACTGGACATGCGGCAGAACTCGGACGTGCACGAGACCGTCGTCGCCGAGCTGCTGGCGTGGGCGGGCGTGCACGCCGACTACCCGTCGCTGTCCGAGGACGAGCGGGTGGAGTTGCTGTCGGCGGAGCTGTCCACCAGGCGCCCACTGACCACCGCGAACGCGGAGTTCAGCGAGCTGACGACGAAGGAGCTCGCCATTGTCCAGGCGGGCGCCGACGCGGTGCGGACACTCGGCGCGGGCGCCGTGCCCAACTACATCATCAGCATGTGCACCTCCGTCAGTGACATGCTCGAGGCCGCTGTGCTGCTGAAGGAGGTGGGTCTGCTCGACCCCGGATCGGGGGAGGCGCCGTCCTGCCCGGTGGGCATCGTGCCACTGTTCGAGACGATCGAGGACCTGCAGCAGGGGGCCGCCACCCTCGAGGCTACGCTCGAGGTACCGATCTACCGGGCCCTGGTGACGTCGCGCGGCGACTCCCAGGAAGTGATGCTCGGGTACTCCGATTCCAACAAAGACGGCGGCTACCTGGCGGCCAACTGGGCGCTGTACCGCGCCGAGCTCGATCTCGTCGACACCGCCCGCAAGACGGGAATCCGCTTGCGGCTCTTCCACGGTCGCGGCGGCACCGTGGGTCGCGGCGGCGGCCCCAGCTACGAGGCGATCCTCGCGCAACCGCCCGGCGCGGTGGCCGGGTCGCTGCGGATCACCGAACAGGGCGAGGTGATCGCCGCCAAGTACGCGGAACCCCGCCTCGCGCAACGCAATCTCGAAACGCTGCTCGCCGCGACCCTCGAAGCCACCCTGCTCGACGTCGAAGGACTCGGCGACGACGCCGAACCGGCGTACCGCATCCTCGACGAGCTCGCTGCGCTGGCCCGCCGCGCCTACGGCGAATTGGTGCACGAGACACCCGGATTCGTGGAGTACTTCGAGATGTCGACTCCGGTGGCGGAGATCGGGGCCCTCAACATCGGCAGCCGCCCCGCCTCACGGAAGCAGACCACGTCCATCTCCGACCTGCGGGCCATCCCGTGGGTGCTGTCGTGGAGTCAGTCCCGGGTCATGCTGCCCGGGTGGTACGGAACGGGTGCGGCGTTCGAGGAATGGACGCAGGGCGACCCCGAGAGGGTGGCCACGCTGTCCCGCCTGTACGAGAAGTGGCCGTTCTTCCGGACCGTGCTGTCGAACCTCGCCATGGTGATGTCGAAGTCCGACATGGGTCTCGCCGCCCGCTACGCCGAACTGGTTCCCGACGAGGAACTCCGCCGACGGGTGTTCGGCAAGATCGCCGAGGAACACGAGCGGACCATCCGGATGTACAAGGCGATCACCGGGAACGACACCCTGTTCGCCGACAATCCCGGCCTGGAGAGGTCGGTGCACAATCGGTTCCCGTACCTCGAGCCCCTCAACCACCTGCAGGTGGAACTACTGCGCCGCTACCGGGCCGGGGACGACGGTGATCAGACGCGCCGCGGCATCCAGCTCACGATGAACGGGCTGGCGACCGCGCTGCGCAACAGCGGGTAGCGGGGCCGGTTCCCCCGCCCCGCGAGAAGTGCGTGAACTTTCTTGCGGGGCGGGGGAACCGAACCGTCCGCCGCCGCGTCAAAACGGGAAAGAGCACGAACGTTTCCGAGACGGATTGGGGCGACGGATGAGGCGCTGCGCGGGCAACCCGGACTACTGGCGTGGGGGAATCGGACGGCGGGGGACGAGCACGGCGAGCCCACATCGCGCCGGTCGGATCGTCACCGAATGCCGGGTCACCCGGTCACCGGTCGATCGGGATCCTCGGTCGCCCGCCGGGTTACCGGCGGACGACGACGAGGACCCCGTCGGATGAGAGCGTCAGTTCGGCAGCCGGGAAGCGGCCGACGTGTCGAGCAGCCACCGGGTGGCCGACAGTCCGCGCGCCCCGGACGCCGGGATTTCGACGGGGGGAGCGCCCGCGATCGCGGCGGCCACGGCCTCGGCCTTGGCGTCGCCCGACACGACGAGCCACACCTCGTCGGCGTGCCGGACCGCCGGGAGGGTCAGCGTGACCCGCACCGGCGGCGGTTTGGGGGAGTCCGTCACCGCGACGACGAACCGGTGCTCCTCGCGTACCGCGTCGGTGTCGGGGAACAGCGAATTGACGTGTCCCTCACCGCCCATGCCGAGCAGGTGGACGTCGAAGACCGGAACCTGCTTGCCGTCGGCGTGCGCCCCGAGCACCTGCGCGTACGCGACAGCGGCCGCCTCCGGATCGTTCTCGTAGATGCCGTCCGCGACGGGCATGGTGTGCACCCGGTCGGGGTCGACGTCGACGTGATCGAGCAGCGCTGCCCGCGCCTGCACGTCGTTGCGTTCCGGGTCGCCGGCCGGCAGGAAGCGCTCGTCACCCCAGTAGATGTCGATCGCGCGCCAGTCGATGTCGCCCGGGTTCTGCCGGACCTTCTCGAGCAGGCCGATCCCGGTTCCACCACCGGTGAGGACCACCGCCGCCGAACCGCGGTCCTTCTGGGCGGCGACGACGGTGTCGACGAACCGCTCCGCGGCCTTCGTCACCAGCGTGTCGGTGTCGGGGTGGACTTCTACGTGGATGTCACTCATACGTCACCTTCGTCAGCCCGGCGAGCGCGGTCTCGTAGACCTCGTCGGGGTCGAGTCTGCGTAGTTCTTCGGCCAGGCACTCGCTCGTTTCGCGCCTGCGGAGCGCCACCCGCGCATCGGGCTTGCCGGTGCGTGACAGCGTCGCCGTGGTGCCCGTCTGGGGGCGGCTGATGGTCAACGCACCACCGTTGGCGAAGTTGATCTCCACGAACAACGGGCCGACCCGCCGGGTGACGGGGACGTCGACGCGGCTCGCCAACCACCCCGCGATCATGTCGACGGCGGGCTCGTCCACCAGTCCGGACACCACCGCCGACGTGATCGGCGAGTGCGGCGGCTGGTCGACGGCCGAGGTCAGGAGCGCACGCCAGTAGGTGATGCGGCTCCAGGCCAGGTCCGAGTCACCGGACGAGTAGGACGCGAGGCGGCTCTTGATCTCCGCGGCCGGATCCGCACGATCGGTCGCGTCGGTGATGCGGCGGATCGCCAGCTTGCCCACCGGATCCTCGGCGGGGACCTCCGGGGCGGTCTCCGGCCACCACACGACGACGGGCGTGTCGGGGAGGAGGAACGGCACCACCACGCTGCTCTCGTGGTCGGCGAGTTCGCCGAACAGGCGGAGCACGACGACCTCCGACGCGCCGGCGTCGCCGCCGACGCGGATCTGCGCGTCCAGGCGGGGTTCCGCGTCACGGGACCCCCAGGCGACGACGATGACGCGGCACGGATGCTCCCGGCTCGCCTCGTTGGCGGCGTCGATGATGTCCTCGGAGTACTCACTGTCGCGGGTGCATACCACCAGCGTGAGCACTCGTCCCAGGGTCACCGCGCCGCCGGTCTTGCGCAGTTCCACCAGTTTCTTGTTGACCTGTCCGGTGGTGGTCGCGGGAATGTCGGTGATCATCTACGGCCTTCTCCATTCGCGACCGGTGCGGTGCATCATTTCGGCTGCCGACGGCGGGCCCCACGTGCCGGCCTCGTACGGTTCCGGCCTGCCGTCCGCAGCCCAGTGTTCGAGCACGGGGTCGAGGATCTCCCAGGACAGTTCCACCTCGGCGTTGACGGGGAACAGCGAGGGCTCACCGAGGAGTACGTCGAGAATGAGCCGCTCGTACGCCTCGGGCGACGACTCCGTGAACGCCTGACCGTAGCTGAAGTCCATGTTGACGTCGCGGACTTCCATGCTCGACCCCGGAACCTTGGACCCGAACCGCATGGTCACACCCTCGTCCGGCTGCACCCGGATGACGAGGGCGTTCTGCCCCAGTTCCTCGGTCATCGTCTGATCGAACGGCAAATGCGGTGCGCGCTTGAAGATCACGGCGATCTCGGTGACCCGACGGCCGAGCCGCTTCCCGGTGCGGAGGTAGAACGGCACACCCGCCCAGCGGCGGGTGTCGACCTCGAGGGTGATGGCCGCGAACGTCTCCGTGGTGGAGTCCTTCGAGAACCCTTCCTCCTCCAGCAGGCCGACCACTCGGGTACCGCCCTGCCAGCCGCCCGCGTACTGGCCGCGCGCGGTGGTCTCGTCGAGCGGCTGGGCCAGTTTGGTGGCGGAGAGCACCTTGATCTTCTCCGCCTGCAACTCGGACGGTTCGAAGCTGATCGGCTCCTCCATCGCGGTGAACGCGAGGAGTTGAAGCAGGTGATTCTGGATGACGTCGCGCGCCGCCCCGATGCCGTCGTAGTACCCGGCACGTCCACCGAGACCGATGTCCTCGGCCATGGTGATCTGGACGTGATCCACGTAGTGGGCGTTCCAGATCGGATCGAACAACTGGTTGGCGAAGCGCAACGCCAGGATGTTCTGAACCGTCTCCTTGCCGAGGTAGTGGTCGATCCGGAACACGGTGTCCTCGGGGAAGACCTCGTTCACGACCGCGTTGAGCTCACGTGCGCTCTCGAGGTCGTGTCCGAACGGCTTCTCGATGACGACCCGACGCCACTGGTCATCGTTCGACTGCGCGAGACCCGCCTCGGACAGCTGCTTCAGGACCACCGGGAACGCGTCCGGCGGAATCGCGAGATAGAACCCGTGATTGCCGCCGGTCCCGCGTTCCCGCTCCAGCGTCCCGAGTGTGTGGGCAAGTTCCTGGAAGGCCGCCGGGTCGTCGAAGCTGCCCTTGACGAAACGCAGGCCCTCCGACAGTCGCTCCCAGACGTCTTCCCTGAACGGCGTCCGGGAATGGTCGCGCACGGCATCGTGGACGATCTTGGAGAAGTCCTCGTCCGACCAATCCCTGCGGGCGAACCCGACGAGAGCGAACCCGGGCGGCAGAAGACCACGATTGGCCAGATCGTAGATGGCGGGCATCAACTTGCGCCGGGCCAGGTCGCCGGTGACACCGAAGATCACCAGCGCACACGGCCCGGCGATGCGCGGTAGGCGCTTGTCCCTACTGTCGCGGAGTGGATTGACCCAATCGTCTGACGCTGCGGGCTCGCTCACGTATCAGCTCTTCTGCCCTGCTGCGCGCAGCTGCTCCGCGGTGGCCTCGAGGAGTTCGTTCCAGGACACCTCGAACTTGTCGACGCCCTCGACCTCGAGGACCTTGAACACGTCGGCGAGATCGATGCCGACGGCACTGAGCTTGTCGAACACCTCCTGCGCCTCGACCGCGGTGCCGGACACGGTGTCGCCGGCGACCTCACCGTGATCGGCGAACGCGTCGAGAGTCTTCTCGGGCATCGTGTTCACGGTGTTCGGAGCCACCAGTTCGGCGACGTACAGAGTGTCGGGGTAGTCGGGGTTCTTGACTCCCGTCGACGCCCAGAGCGCGCGCTGCGGGCGCGCACCGCTCGGCAGCAGACCCTGGAACCGCGGCTGCACCTCGAAGACCTGCTGGTACGCGCCGTACGCGAGACGGGCGTTGGCGAGAGCCGCCTTGCCGCGCAGCTCCAGCGCCTCGGGGGTGCCGATCTTGTCGAGCCGCTTGTCGATCTCGGTGTCGACGCGGGAGACGAAGAACGAGGCTACCGAGTGGATGCGGGACAGGTCGTGACCGGCCGCCTTCGCGGCCTCGAGGCCGTCCAGGTAGGCGCCCATGACGAGTTCGTAGCGTTCCACGGAGAAGATCAGCGTGACGTTGACGCTGATGCCCTCGCCGAGCACCTTGGCGATGGCCGGGATGCCCGCCTCGGTGGCCGGGATCTTGATGAACAGGTTCGGGCGGTCGACGATCTTCCACAGTTCGACGGCCTGCGCGGCGGTCTTGTCGGCGTCGTGGGCGAGGCGCGGGTCGACCTCGATGGACACCCGGCCGTCGACGCCGTGGCTCGCCTCGAACTGCGGGGCGAGGACGTCGCATGCGGCGCGCACGTCGTCGGTGGTCACCGTGCGGATGGTGGCCTCGACGTCGGCACCGCGCTCGGCGAGCTCCCGGACCTGTGCGTCGTAGACGTGGCCCTTGCTGAGTGCGGCCTGGAAGATCGACGGGTTGGTGGTGACACCGACGATGCTCTTGGTCGCGATGAGCTCGGCGAGGTTGCCGGACTCGATGCGGTCACGGGAGAGGTCGTCGAGCCACACCGAGACGCCTGCTTCGGAGAGCTTCTGGAGGTTGGGGTTCTGAGTCATGGCGTTTTATCCCTTCACGCGTGCGAGCGAGCGCTGTGCGGCGGCGGTGACGGCTTCGGCGGTGAAGCCGAACTCGCGGAACAGGGTCTTGTAGTCGGCGGACGCGCCGAAGTGCTCGATGGAGACGATTTCGCCTGCGTCGCCGACGAAGCGGTACCAGGGCATCGAGATGCCGGCCTCGACGGAGACCCGCGCCTTGACCGTCGGGGGGAGGACGCTGTCACGGTAGGCCTGGTCCTGGGCGTCGAACCATTCGACGCAGGGCATGGACACGACCCGGGTGGGGATGCCGTCGGCCTCGAGGGTCTCACGGGCGGCGACGGCGAGCTGCAGCTCGGATCCGGTGCCGATGAGCACGACCTCCGGTGTCCCGGTGGAGGCGTCGGCGAGGACGTAGCCGCCGCGGGAGACACCCTCGTAGCTGGTGCCTTCAAGGACGGGCAGGTCCTGGCGGGTCAGGGCGAGGCCGGCGGGAGCGCGGGTGGCCTCGTCGGCGCCCTTCTCGAGGACGGCGCGCCAGGCGTGGGCGGTCTCGTTGGCGTCACCGGGCCGCACGACGTACAGGCCGGGGATCGCGCGCAGCGCGGCGAGGTGCTCGATCGGCTGGTGGGTGGGCCCGTCCTCGCCGAGTCCGATGGAGTCGTGCGTCCACACGTAGGTGACCGGGGTCTTCATGATCGCGGCGAGCCGAACGGCGGGACGCATGTAGTCGCTGAAGACGAGGAAGGTGCCGCCGTACGGGCGGGTCGGTCCGTGCAGCGCAATGCCGTTGAGGATCGAGCCCATGGCGTGCTCGCGGACCCCGAAGTGCAGGGTGCGGCCGTACGGCTGGGCCGTCCACATCCGGGTGGAGATGGTTTCGGGACCGAAGGAGTCGGCGCCCTTGATGGTGGTGTTGTTGCTCTCGGCGAGGTCGGCGGAGCCGCCCCACAGTTCGGGGAGCACCGGTCCGACGGCGTTGAGGACGGCGGCGGACGCCTTGCGGGTCGCGACGCCCTTGGGATCCGGCTCCCAGGTGGGGAGGACGTCGGCCCAGCCGGCGGGAAGGTCGCGGCCGATCAGACGGTCGAGCAGCTTCTTGCCCTCCGGGGCGCGCTGCGTCCACTCGTCGTACTGGGCCTGCCATTCCTTGTGTGCCTGCGCGCCGCGCTCGCCGACCTTGCGGGTGTGGGCGATGACCTCGTCGGCGACCTCGAACGTCTTGTCCGGATCGAAGCCGAGAGCCTTCTTCACGGCCGCGACCTCGTCGGCACCGAGGGCGGCGCCGTGCGCCGCGCCCGTGTTCATCTTGGTCGGTGCGGGGAAGCCGATGATCGTGCGGAGCAGGATCAGCGACGGCTTGTCGGTGACCTCGCGGGCCTTGTTCAGTGCCTCTTCGATGGCGACGACGTTCTCGCCACCCTCGACGATCTGCACGTGCCAGCCGTACGCCTCGTAGCGGGCGGCGGTGTCCTCGGACAGCGCGATGGCGGTGTCGTCCTCGATGGAGATCTCGTTGTCGTCGTAGATCAGCGTCAGGTTGCCGAGCTGCTGGACGCCGGCGATGGAGGAGGCTTCGGAGGTGACGCCTTCCTCGATGTCCCCGTCGGAGGCGATGACGTAGATGTGATGGTCGAACGGGCTGTCGCCGAGCGCGGGCTCGGGGTCGAAGAGGCCGCGTTCGCGGCGGGCGGCCATGGCCATGCCGACGGCGGAGGCGAGGCCCTGCCCGAGCGGCCCGGTGGTGATCTCGACACCGCGGGTGTGGCCGTGCTCGGGGTGGCCGGGGGTCTTCGAGCCCCAGGTGCGCAGCGCTTCAAGGTCTTCGAGTTCGAGCCCGTAGCCGGCGAGGTACAGCTGGATGTAGAGGGTGAGACTGGAGTGCCCGCAGGACAGGACGAACCGGTCGCGACCGATCCAGTCGGCGTCGGTGGGATCGTGCCGCATGACGCGCTGGAAGAGGGTGTAGGCGAGGGGGGCGAGGCTCATGGCCGTGCCGGGGTGGCCGTTACCCACCTTCTGCACCGCGTCCGCGGCGAGCACCCGGATGGTGTCGACGGCCTTGGTGTCCAGTTCGGTCCAGTCGGCGGGGTGAACCGGTTGCGTGAGAACGTGGATGTCGTCTGTGATCGACACGGGCAGAAGTCTCCTGACATGGGTGAACGTGGAGCCTGAGGATGCGTGGGCCTCTTGTGCGACTCCAGCCTAGTGTGCGGTCGTATCCGGGTCGATTCGGTTCGCGCATTACGGCGGTCTACCATCGTTTGTAGTAGATGGCCGGCCGTCGCGAAGGACTTCGGGAGCAGGCGCCGGCAATCGGATGTGGAATTACGCGTGGTGCGAGGAGAGAACGTGCGGACAGGGCATCAGCCGAGCGGACACGGCTTCGGCAGCCCCAGCCCCGCCCCCCGCGCGACCGACACCGGTACGGTGCTCGGTCGCGTCACGGGCAAGGTCCTGGCCTACATCGCATTGACCAAGCCGCGGGTGATCGAGCTGCTGCTGGTCGCCACCATCCCGGCGATGCTGCTGGCGGATCGCGGCAACGTCGACATTCTGCTGATCCTCAGCACACTGTTCGGCGGATGGATGGGCGCGGCGAGCGCGAACTCCCTCAACTGCGTCGTCGACGCCGACATCGACAAGGTCATGAAACGCACCGCCCGCCGGCCGCTGGCCCGCGACGCGGTGCCGACGTCCCACGCGTTCGTGTTCGGCATGACGCTCGGTGTCGCGTCGTTCCTCTGGCTGTGGTGGCGTACCAATCTCCTCGCCGGGTGCCTGGTCGTCCTGACCATCGCGTTCTACGTGCTCGTCTACACGATGGTGCTCAAGCGCCGGACCTGGCAGAACGTGGTCTGGGGCGGCGCCGCGGGCTGCATGCCCGTCATGGTCGGCTGGTCGGCGGTCACCGGGTCGCTGAGCTGGCAGCCCATCGTGCTGTTCCTGGTCATCTTCTTCTGGACGCCGCCGCACACGTGGGCCCTCGCCATGCGGTACAAGGAGGACTACAAGGCGGCCGGTGTCCCGATGCTGCCGGTGATCGCCACCGAGGAGCACGTCACCAAGCAGATCCTGCTGTACAGCTGGGCGATGGTGATCACGTCCCTCGTGCTCGTACCCGCCGCGGGGGTCGTCTACGCCGCCGTGACCCTCGTCGCCGGTGCCTGGTTCCTGCTCATGGCGCACCAGCTGTACCGCAGCGTCCGCGGCGGAGCGGCCGTGAAACCGCTCCGCCTGTTCCTGCAGTCCAACAATTATCTGGCCATCGTCTTCGTCGGTCTCGCCGTCGACTCGGTTCTGGGACTGCAGACCGTCGGCGGCCTGCTGAGCTGACCGTTCGCCTCAGGGCACCAGCACGATCGATCCCGTCGTCGCACGCGCCTCGAGGTCGCGGTGCGCGTCCTCGGCCCGCTCGAGCGGGTACTCCGCGCCCACCCGGACCGTCAGCGAACCGGCCGCCAAGGCGGAGAACACGTCCCCCGCCCGCCACGCCAGTTCCTCACGGTTGCGGATGTGGTGCGCGAGTGTGGGCCGGGTGAGGAACAGCGAACCGGCCGGGTTCAGCCGTTGCGGATCGAATGGCGGCACCGGGCCGCTCGCCGCGCCGAACAGCGCGACCGTCCCCCGGATTCGCACCGACGCGAGACTGGCCTCGAACGTGGACGCGCCGACACCGTCGTAGGCGGCGGCGACGCCCTCTCCGTCGGTCAACTCACGCACCCGGGCGGCGATGTCGTCGTCGTATCGCAGCACCTCGTGTGCGCCGGCGTCACGGGACAATTGCTCCTTGGCGTCGGAGGACACGGTGGTGATCACCCGCGCGCCCAGCGTGGTCGCCATCTGGGTCAGCAGCAGACCGACGCCGCCCGCTCCGGCGTGGACGAGGATGGTGTCGCCGGACTGGATCGGGTAGGTCGAGTGGGCCAGGTAGTGGGCCGTCATTCCCTGCAGCAGAGCGGACGCGGCCTGCGGGGCGGGCACGGAGTCGGGGACGGCGATCGCGACCGCCGCGGGCACGATCACCTTCTCGGCGTAACTGCCGGGGGCGGAGCACCAGGCCACCCGGTCGCCGGGAGCGATACCGGTCACGTCGCCGCCGACGGCCTCCACGACTCCGGAGCCCTCGTCTCCGGGAATGTAGGGCAGCGGCCGCGGGTACAGCCCCGTCCGGAAGTAGGTGTCGATGAAGTTGATGCCGATCGCGTCGGTGCGAACCAGAAGATCCCTCGATCCGATCCGGGGTTCGGGAACCTCTGCCGGTTCGAGGACGTCGGGACCACCGAGACGGGAAACCTGTATAGCGCGCATGGTTTCAGTTCTACACGGCGCGGGGCGCCGCACCGAGCCTGGCGGACACGACGCCACTACCGCCCAGTATTCTCGGGGTCATGAGTACCGACACCCATGCCGAACAGGCGCCCGCGAGCCCGGCGCCCTCGCTCCCGTCCCGCACGGTCGACGCGATCAAGAAGTTCGTGGCCGAGCACGGCGGTTCCGCCAGTGCCGTCATCCAGCCGATCGGACTCGCCGGCGTGCGCATCACGCTGGTCGGAGCCGACGGCATCCTCGGCGATCAGGTGGTCGAGGATCTCGCCACCGCGAACGCCGTCGTCGCGTCCTTGGACGACGTCACCGTCTCGGAGTGGGACCGCGCGATCACCAGCATCGTCACGCCCCGCAAGGGCCACTTCCAGAAGATGGCCGGCTGGGTCGCGCGGCAGACGCGCTTCCCGAAGGCCCGCAACGAGCGCTAGACGCTCGCGGTGTCGGGCTGCGTGACGTACTCGCGGGTGCGTCCCGCAGCCCACACCGCCGCGGTGGCGGCGGTGCACAGCCCGGCTCCCGCGACGTGGAATGCCACCAGGACCGCGGGAACGTCCGTGAAGAACTGGACGAGTCCGATCAGCGCCTGCGCCACCACCAGCGCGAGCAGAACCTGCACGCGGACCTTCACCGCGCGGGTGGCGCCCACGGCGTACAAGCCGAAGCACAGGCCGACCAGCAACGCCAGGTAGCCCACCAGCAGCTGGGCATGCAGGTGCACGAGCGTGACGATCTCCACCTCGAGGCGGGGAACGACGCGGTCGAGACTCTTGTCTCCCGCGTGCGGTCCGGCGCCCGTGACCAGCGTTCCGGCGGCGAGCACCCCGGCCAGCGCGACACCCGACAGCGCGGTGAGCCACCGCAGCGGGGCGGGAATCACGTCGATCGCCGGCGCGTCGTCGGGTTCGCGGATCTTCGCGTACATCACAGTCGCCAGCCACACCATCGCCATCGACGCGAGCAGGTGCACCGCCACCGTCCACCACAGCAATCCGGTGAGCACAGTGACACCGCCGATGACGGCCTGCACGACGGTGCCGAGGGGCATCATCCATGCGTAGACGAGGACCTCTTTCCTGCGGCGGGCGCGGGTGACCGCGAGGACGATCAGGGCCGCGGCCACGACGACGACGAACGTGAGCAACCGGTTGCCGAACTCGACCGTCTGGTGGATGACCGCGACCTCGCCGTGCCCGACCGGCACGAAGCTGCCGGGGAAGCACTGCGGCCAGGTGGGGCAGCCGAGGCCGGAGGCGGTGACCCGCACGACGGCTCCGGTGACGGCGATACCGCCCTGCGTGAGGATCACCGCGAACGCGATGACACGCTGCACGGTCAGCGACGGAAGGGGGAGACGGTCTACCAGGCTCAGAAACCCGCGATACAGCACGACGTCGATGGTAGAGGGCCGTCAACTACAGCGTGTCGTTGGGCTGGTGGCGGCGCGCTCGACTCCGTGCTACTCGCCGCGAATCCGCAGGATGCCGGTCGCCGTGCCCTGCCAGAAGTCCCCGGTGTCGGTGACGAGTCCGGACATCTGCAGGGTGTCGTTGACGGCGGTGCCGGGGAGCGGGCTGGTGTGCTCGACCGAGCCGTCCGCCGGATCGATCACCGCGAACGAGAAGCCGTCCAGGGGTGTGGTGACGTCGAACCCGTGACGGATCACGGTGTACAGCAGCCCGTCACCGGTCGAGAGATGGGGCACCGCCGCGCTGCGGACGTCGTTGCTCCACACCTGGTGGCAGCCGATCGGGTCGATGTCGACACGGGTCATGCCGCCGGTGAAGGGGGCGTTGGTCGGAACCGCCGGGCCCGCGCCGTCCGGAACGGCGGGATACGGGTAGCCGTACGTCCCGGCGACGTACACCGAATTGGCGATGCCGATCGGTGAGTTCTCGCTGCCGCCCGGGCGGCCGAGCACCGGAAGGGTGCAGATCTCGTCACCGGAATCGGCGCGGAAGACCCGAAGACTCACCTGCGGGTCGGCGTTGTCGACGATCGCGACGAAATCGCTGCCGGTCGACGGCCCGAAGTAGGTGGGGGTGGACCCGGTGCCGTGGCTGAGTTGCCCCGGCTTCCGGTCCGGACCGCGGTCGTAGTCACGCCGCCAGTCCACGCGCACCTCACCGTCGCGGAGCGTGAACTGGTACAGGGCGTGCGTCGTCGCGACCGCCGTGCCCGCGGGAGAGGTGGAGATGCTGTTCTGGACCTGTTCGCCGGCAGCCAGCGGCAGAGCGTGCGCGACACCGGCGCGATCCACGGCTCCGACGACGCCGCCACCCGTGGCGAACCAGACGTTGCCCTGCCAGTCCGGCGTCAGTCCGGTCACGTTGTCGCCCGGCGGAACACTGCCGGACAGGTCGACGTGCGAGTCGACGGTGATCCGCCAGCGGCCGTCGGGATCCGTCGAATGTCCGAGGCGCAGTAGCTGACGGTTTCCGTCCACCACGACCAGCCGGTTGCCGTTGTCGAGGAACGCGTATACACCGCCCAGGAGGCTGCCCTTCGCCAGCGCGAACGTGGCGAGCGAGCCGCCGAACGGGGCCGCGGGGGCGGCGGGGTCGATCAGGTGAACGGTCGGGACCTGGCCGGCCACGGACGTGCACAAGGCCACGACGAGCCGGTCGGAACCCTGCAGGAGGGTCGGGCACGCCGACACCAGCGGGTACGCGGACAGGGTGACCGGGCCGGTGCCGGGACCGGGCAGCGGAGTCACGTCGGTGGACCCCGCGTCGCCGTGCATCGTGGACGTGCCTGCGGGTCCGAGGAACGGGTTCGGTGCGGCGGGCGGTCCCCACTGCGGTGCAGCGTCCGCGGGCAGGGTGCCGCAGCCGAGGACGGCGAGCAGGACTGCCAGAACGGTGCCGACGGTGCGGGTGCGGCGGGCCGCTGTTCGGCGGGTCACGTGAATCGGAACGTCCGGGCCGCCAGGGCTCCCGCGGCCGCACCCCAGACGACGAGGACCACCACGCTGAGCAGGTCCACCGACCCCGACAGTGCGGCGTCCAGCGCGTGCGCAAGTGCACCGGACGGAATCAGCCGGGCCCCGGTGTGGAGGAGCCAGGGCAGGTCGCCGGTGGCGAACACCACGCTGCCGACGCCGACCATCACGAACCACAGGATGTTGGCCAGGGCGAGGACGATGTCGGCGCGGAGGGTGCCGCCGAGCAGCAGTCCCATCGCCGCGAACGTCACGGTGCCCAGGGCGATGATCACGGCGCCGAGGACGAGTCCCCACGCACTCGGACGCCAGCCGAGCGCCAGCCCGATCGAACCGAGGAGCACCGATTGCAGGGCGACGACGATGACCACGGCGGCGCTCTTCCCGGCGATGATTCCCCATGTCGGCAGGGGAGTGGCGCCGAGCCGCTTGAGGGCCCCGTACCGGCGGTCGAAGCCGACCGCGATGGCCTGGCCGGTGAACGCGGTGGACATGACCGCCACCATCATGACTGCGGGCACCACCTTGTCGACCCGCGACGTTCCGAGGTCGCCGATGGGCAGCAGACACAGGCCGATCAGAAGCGTGATCGGGATGAACATGGTCAGCAGCAGCTGTTCGCCGTTGCGTAGGAGCAGTTTGAGTTCGAGCGCGGTCTGCGCCCGCAACATGACCGCCGCGCCGCTCGGGCGGGGGTCGGGTGTGAACGTGCCCGGGGCGAAACGATTCTCCGTCAGACGGTCACTGGTGCTCATCGTCATCCCCTCAGTTCCCGGCCGGTGAGTTCGAGGAAGACGTCCTCGAGGCTGCGCTGGTCGACGCGGATGTCGCTGATCAGGGCGTCCAGATCGGCGCACCACGACGCGACCGAGGCGACCACCTTCGGATCGATCGGCCCTTCGACGAGGTAGGTGCCCGGTCCGGACTCGGCCACCCGGAAACCGTCTGGGAGGGCTCTCGCGAGGGGCTCGGTGTCCAGGCCGGCGGGTGCGCTGAGCCGCAGCTGCCCTTCGGCGCCGCGGCTGGTGACCTCGGCGGGCGTTCCCGCCGCGACGATCGACCCGTGATCGATGATGACGAGCCGGTCCGCGAGTTCCTCGGCCTCGTCCATCAGGTGCGTCGTCAGCAGCACACTGACGCCGTCGCGGCGCAGTGCGTCGATCAGCTCCCACACCAGCAGGCGGGCCTGGGCGTCGAGTCCGGCGGTGGGTTCGTCGAGGAAGACCAGTTCCGGCCTGCCGACCAGCGCGCAGGCCAGGGACAGGCGCTGCTGCTGCCCGCCCGACAGCCTGCGGTAGGGAGTGCGGCGGGAATCCTCGAGTCCGAGGCTGCGCAGCAACCAGTCGGGGTCGAGGGGGTCGGCCGAATAGGCCGCGACGAGGTCGAGCATCTCACCGGCGCGGGAACCGGGGTACGCGCCGCCGCCCTGCAGCATCACACCGATCCGGGCCCGGACGGCGCCGGCATCCGCGACCGGGTCGAGTCCGAGGACGCGGACGGTGCCGCTGTCCGGGCGGACGAAGCCCTCACACATTTCGACGGTGGTGGTCTTACCCGCGCCGTTGGGACCGAGCAACGCGACCACCTGTGCAGGTTCGACGGTGAGATCGAGTCCGTCGACGGCCCTCACACCGTCGAAGGTCTTCACCACGCCTTCCAGGCGTACAGCAGGTTGCGCCGATCCGGGCGTTCGCGAGGTCACGGGGAATCAGCGTAAGCCTTGGCCTGGTGTGACCCGGCCGGTGCCCCGGCTTTCCGCGTCGGCGTCGTCCCGGGGTGGATCCTGCGGGTCCGGCACGGTCGGCTGCTGCTCCGAACCGACCCGCCAGGGCAGCCGGTTGCGGGTGATCACGATCAGCGTTCCGGCCGTGAAGATGGTGGCGATGGCGGCCTGCACGATGACGAAGGGCTGGTACTCGCCGCCGTTAGGCATCAGGATGACGCTGACGATGGACGAGAAGACGATGGCGGGGACGCGGAAGGCGGGTGCCGTGGCCCAGGCCGCGAGCGGCAGGACCGCCCACAGCAGATACCAGGGCTGCACCACGGGGAAGAGGAGGACGACCGCGCCGAGGGACAGTCCCAGCGCGCCGACCGCGTGGATGCGGCCGACGAGCGTGGCGACGAGCATCCGCAGCGTGATGAACGCCGCAGCGACGGCCGCGATCGGCCGGGTCAGGCTCAGCACCGCCGTCGTGTGATCGCCGAGGCCCAGCAGGACCCCGGCCAGTCCGGTGCCCAGCCCGAGCAGCGTGGGGATGGACATCCAGCTGCGGACCGCGTTCGCGGTGCCGAGAGTGTGCACCCAGCCGATGCCGAGGCCGCTGGACGTGCTGATGACCAGGGTGACCGCCAGGGCTACCCCGCCGAGCAGGGCGGCCGCGGTGAGCACCGCTTTCGGGGTTCCGCCCCATCTCCGGGCCAGCGCCATCCCGACGAATCCCAGCGCGAGGAGCGAGGGGATCTTGATCGTCGACGACAGCGCGATGAGTGCCGCGCCGGACAGCAGCAGGAGTAGGGACTGCCCGCGGATCGGCCCCGACCGTTCGACGGCCCGCAGCGCCAGCTCGATTCCGGCCAGCATGAGGCCGAGCATCAGGGCCTCGTTGTGAATTCCCGCGACCAGGTGGAACAGCAGCAGGGGGTTGGCGGCGCCCAGCCACAGTGCGCTGACGTCGGCGACGCCGCAGCGCCGGGCCAGCCGGGGGAGCGCCCACACGATCATTGCCACACCGGCGAGGGCCAGGAGCCGGTGCAGGAAGATCCCCGCGACGATGTTCTCGCCGGTCAGCCAGCTGATCCCGCGCCCCATCCAGAGGAACAGTGGACCGTACGGCGCCGGCGTGTCGCGCCAGATCGTCGGCACGGTCCGGGTCAGCACGTGATCGACGCCGAGCGCACCCGCGGGACCGATGGCGTAGGGATCGAGCCCGCGGGCCGCGATCTCGCTCTGCGCGAGGTACGAGTACACGTCCTTGCTGAACATCGGCGGCGCGACGGACAGCGGGATGATCCACAGCAGCAGGGTGCGGTCGAGCTGGGACCGGTTGAGCCGTCGCACGGCCCCGGAGTGCAGACTGCCGATCGCGAAGCGTCCGAGGAGGAGCCACGCGAGCACGATCATCACGGTGCCGGTCATGGTGAGCGTCAACGCGACGCTGGGGATCCGGGCGGGCAGACCGATGACGCGGAGACCCTGGACAGGGTTCTGCAGTACGGGCTGGGCGCCGGCGCCCAGTGCGCCCACCGCCATCAGAACGGCTCCGGTCGCGCCGAACCGGCGGATTCCGCGGAGCTGCGCGGTCTCCTGCTCGTTCAGGCCCGCGGTTTCCGGCTCGTCGCCGTGCAACGCGGCCGCCACCGAGGGGCGCGGGGAGCGGCCGTCGATGCCCAGCGCCCGCCGAGCGAGCTCGGCCGGATGTCGAAGAGCGGCGCGAGCCGTGAAGGTCGGCTCCGCGCGGGTCGGCTCCGGGTTCTCGGGGGTCTGCGGCACACAGGCAGCGTAGCGGTGCGCCGAACACAGCCGGTTCGGCCAGTATTCCCGGGCCCGGGCAGCACATAATCACAGGTGTAAGGCAGGGCACCCTTAGTAGACCTGGGATTCGAATTCCGTCACACTGGTGTTGTGAAAACGGAGACGACACCACGTGCAACGAAGGAAAGCGCAGTTCACGCGCCTTCCTCGGCGGCGCCTGTCGGAACCGCGTCACCCGTCGCCGTCGGCCACGAAGGCCACACCCGAGCTGCCGTCGTGAAACTCCTCCTCGAGGAGGGGCCGATCACGGCGTCGGAAATCGGAACCCGCCTCGGTCTGAGTGCCGCCGGTGTCCGCCGTCACCTCGACGCGCTCCTGGAATCCGGTGAGGCGCGTGAGGCGTCCTCCGTCGCCGTGCGTCACCGCGGACGGGGACGGCCCGCCAAATACTTCCAGATCACCGCCAAGGGCCGCGGCAGGCTCGGCCACGCGTACGACGACCTCGCCGGCGCGGCCATGCGTCAACTGCGGGAGGTCGGGGGAGACGCCGCGATCACCGACTTCGCTCGTCGCCGAGTCCAGGCAATCGTCGGAAACGTGACCCCGGCAGCCGAGCAGAGTGCCGAGGGCCTCGAAACCACCGCCGACGCCATCGCCGACGCATTCACCACCGCAGGATTCGCGGCATCGACGCGCCCGGTCGGCAACGGCGTACAGATCTGCCAGCACCACTGCCCGGTCTCACACGTGGCCGAGGAGTTCCCGGAACTGTGCGAAGCCGAGCAGGAAGCGTTCGCCCAACTGCTCGGCACCCACGTCCAGCGGCTCGCGACCATCGCGAACGGTGACTGCGCATGCACCACCCACGTTCCACTCGTCCCGCCATCCGGTCCCAAATAACAACGCTTTCCCGATAGATCCCCTAGTCAGCAACCTGTTTTCCACCGGCGACCAGCCCTCGCCGGTCTCGTAACAAGACTCCGGAAGGAGCTCGCATGACCGTCACATCAGACCAGGTGACATCCACTGCGTCGGCCAACGCCGAGCCGCTCACGCAGGAAGAGACCATCGCGTCACTCGGGCATTACGGGTACGGCTGGTCCGATTCCGACGAGGCCGGTGCCAGTGCGCAGCGCGGTCTGTCCGAAGACGTCGTGCGCGACATCTCGGCGAAGAAGAGCGAGCCGGACTGGATGCTCGACATCCGCCTGCGCGCGTTGAAGACCTTCGACAAGAAGCCGATGCCGAACTGGGGATCGAACCTCGAGGGCATCGACTTCGACAACATCAAGTACTTCGTGCGCTCGAGCGAGAAGCAGGCCGAGAGCTGGGAAGACCTGCCCGAGGACATCAAGAACACGTACGACAGGCTGGGCATCCCCGAGGCCGAGAAGCAGCGCCTCGTCGCCGGTGTCGCGGCTCAGTACGAGTCCGAGGTGGTGTACCACTCGATCCGTGAGGACCTCGAGGCGCAGGGCGTGATCTTCCTCGACACCGACACGGGCCTCAAGCAGCATCCCGAGCTGTTCCGGGAGTACTTCGGCACGGTCATCCCGGCCGGCGACAACAAGTTCTCCGCGCTGAACACCGCGGTGTGGTCGGGTGGCTCGTTCATCTACGTCCCGCCGGGCGTGCACGTCGACATCCCGCTGCAGGCCTATTTCCGCATCAACACGGAGAACATGGGCCAGTTCGAGCGGACCCTGATCATCGTCGACGAGGGCGCCTCGGTGCACTATGTCGAGGGCTGCACGGCGCCGATCTACAAGTCGGACTCCCTGCACTCCGCGGTCGTCGAGATCATCGTGAAGAAGGGCGGCCACTGCCGTTACACGACCATCCAGAACTGGTCGAACAACGTCTACAACCTGGTCACCAAGCGCACCAAGGTCGAGGCCGGCGGATCCATGGAGTGGATCGACGGCAACATCGGGTCGAAGGTCACCATGAAGTACCCGGCCGTCTGGATGATGGGCGAGCACGCTCGCGGCGAGGTTCTCTCCGTGGCATTCGCCGGTGAGGGACAGCACCAGGACACCGGTGCCAAGATGCTGCATCTCGCGCCGTACACGTCGTCGACCATCATCAGCAAGTCGGTGGCGCGTGGCGGTGGACGCGCGTCCTACCGCGGTCTCGTCCAGGTCAACAAGGGTGCTCACGGTTCCAAGTCGACGGTCAAGTGTGACGCTCTGCTGGTCGATCAGATCAGCCGCTCGGACACCTACCCGTACGTCGACATCCGCGAGGACGACGTGACCATGGGCCACGAGGCCACCGTCTCGAAGGTGAGCGACGACCAGCTGTTCTACCTGATGAGCCGCGGGCTCACCGAAGACGAGGCCATGGCCACGGTCGTGCGCGGCTTCGTCGAGCCGATCGCCAAGGAACTCCCGATGGAGTACGCCCTGGAACTGAACCGCCTGATCGAACTGCAGATGGAAGGGGCGGTGGGTTAGTGACCACGCCAGAAACTGGTGTCCAGAATCTCGGAGTCGCGGGAGCCGTCGCAGGCGAGAATCCGCGGATAGCGCGGACCGCCACCGGCTCGCCGATCGCCAACAAGGGTGAGGTCTTCACCTCGTTCGACGTCAACGCCTTCGAGATCCCGGGTGGTCGTGACGAGGTCTGGCGGTTCACACCGCTGCGCCGCCTCCGCGGACTGCACGACGGAACGGCCGTCGCGAACGGCACGGTCACCGTCGACGTCTCCGGTCCGGACTCCGTCCGGGTCGAGACCGTCGGGCGTGACGACGACCGGCTGGGCAAGGCCGGCGTTCCCGCCGACCGGGTGGCCGCGCAGGCCTACTCGGGTTTCGAGACGGCCACCGTCGTGACCGTCGGTCGTGAGGTCGAGGTCGCGGAAACGATCAACATCACGGTCACCGGCCCGGGTGAGGGCAAGGTCGCCTTCGGGCACCTGCAGATCCGGCTCGAAGCCTTCGCGAAGGCGACCGTCGTCATCGACCAGCGCGGCAGCGGCACGTTCGCCGAGAACGTCGAGTTCGTACTCGGCGACAGCGCCCGACTCACCGTGGTCGCCGTCCAGGACTGGGCGGACGACGCCGTACACGTCGCGTCGCATCACGCGCGGCTGGGCCGTGACGCGGTGCTGCGGCACAACGCGATCAGCCTCGGCGGCGACCTCGTCCGCCTGTCCGCGACCGTCAAGTACGACGGCCCGGGCGGCGACGCCGAACTGCTGGGCTTGTACTTCGCCGACGCCGGACAGCACTTCGAGCAGCGACTGCTCGTGGATCACTCGCAGCCGCACTGCAAGTCCAACGTTGTCTACAAGGGCGCCCTGCAGGGTGATCCGAATTCGGGAAAGCCCGACGCCCACACCGTCTGGATCGGCGACGTGCTGATCCGCGCCGCGGCCGAAGGCACCGACACGTTCGAGCTGAACCGCAACCTCGTCCTCACGGACGGTGCCCGCGCGGACTCGGTGCCGAACCTGGAGATCGAGACGGGTGAGATCGTGGGTGCCGGCCACGCCAGCGCCACGGGTCGATTCGACGACGAGCAGTTGTTCTACCTGCGCGCCCGCGGAATTCCCGAAGACGCGGCACGGCGACTCGTCGTGCGCGGGTTCTTCCACGAGATCATCAACAAGATCGCCGTCGCCGAGATTCGCGAGCGCCTCGAGGCAGCTGTCGAGACCGAACTCGCCGCAGTCGGCGTGTGACCCGCGCCGCCGGACCATTACTCCCCATTTCTTCGAAGGATCACAATGTCTACCCCTGACGCTTCCACCCCCGAAACCTCGGTCCTGGAAATCAAGGACCTGCACGTCGACGTCGCGAACACCGACGAGAACGCCGAACCGATCAACATCCTCAAGGGTGTGAACCTGACGGTTCGTTCCGGCGAGACCCACGCGATCATGGGCCCCAACGGGTCCGGCAAGTCGACGCTGTCGTACGCCATCGCGGGTCACCCCAAGTACCAGATCACCTCGGGCTCCATCACTCTCAACGGTGAGGACGTCCTCGAGATGAGCGTCGACGAGCGCGCCCGTGCGGGACTGTTCCTCGCGATGCAGTACCCCGTCGAGGTCCCCGGCGTCTCCATGTCCAACTTCCTGCGCACCGCGGCCACCGCAGTCCGTGGCGAGGCCCCGAAGCTTCGCCACTGGGTGAAGGAAGTCAAGGAAGCGCTGACCGAGCTGGACATCGACCCCTCGTTCGGCGAGCGCAGCGTCAACGAAGGTTTCTCCGGCGGTGAGAAGAAGCGTCACGAGATCCTGCAGCTCGGTCTCCTGAAGCCGAAGATCGCGATCCTCGACGAGACCGACTCCGGTCTCGACGTCGACGCCCTGCGCGTCGTCTCCGAGGGTGTGAACCGCTACAAGGAGCGCCAGCACGGCGGAATCCTGCTGATCACGCACTACACGCGCATCCTCCGGTACATCAAGCCGGAATACGTCCACGTGTTCGTCGGCGGTCGTGTCGTGGAGTCGGGCGGACCGGAACTGGCCGACGAGCTCGAGGCGAACGGTTACGAGCGCTTCACCCAGGCTGCAGCAACGCAAGGAGCATAAACGCAGATGACCACCTCGGTGCGCGTATTCGACGTCACCCGGATCCGGCAGGACTTCCCGATCCTGGCGCGTACGGTCCGCGACGGAAAACCGCTGGTGTACCTCGATTCGGGCGCGACGTCACAGCGCCCGAACCAGGTGCTCGATGCCGAGAGGGAGTTCCTCACCACCTGTAACGCGGCCGTGCACCGAGGCGCTCACCAGCTCGCCGAAGAGGCCACGGACGCATACGAGAACGCGCGTGCGGCGATCGCGGCGTTCGTCGGGGCCGACAGCGACGAACTCGTGTTCACCAAGAACGCGACAGAGTCACTGAACCTCGTCACCCACGTCCTCGGCGACGACCGGTTCGAGCGGCACCTCGGCCCCGGTGACGAGATCGTCATCACCGAACTCGAGCATCACGCCAATCTCGTGCCGTGGCAGGAACTCGCGCGCAGCACCGGTGCGACGTTGCGCTGGTACGGCGTCACCGACGACGGCCGGATCGACCTCGATTCGCTCGAGCTGACCGACGCCGTCAAGGTCGTGGCGTTCACCCACCAGTCCAACGTGACCGGAGCGGTGGCACCCGTCGAGGAGTTGGTGCGTCGCGCCCGCGCGGTCGGCGCGCTGGTGGTACTCGACGCATGCCAGTCCGTCCCGCACATGGCGGTCGACTTCCACGCCCTCGGTGTGGACTACGCGGCCTTCTCGGGGCACAAGATGCTCGGCCCGTCCGGCGTGGGTGTCCTGTACGGGCGCCGCGAACTGCTCAACGCGATGCCCCCGTTCATCACCGGTGGCTCGATGATCGAGACCGTCACGATGGAACGCACCACCTACGCGCCGCCCCCGCAGCGGTTCGAGGCCGGCGTTCCGATGACGTCCCAGGTTGTCGGGCTCGGTGCCGCGGTCCGGTATCTCGAGGAGATCGGGATGGACGCGGTCGCGGCGCACGAACACACCCTGGTGGAGGCGGCACTGGCAGCGCTCGGCGCCATCGACGGCGTGCGCATCATCGGACCCACGACCGCCGAGGACCGTGGCGGGGCCGTGTCGTTCGTGGTCGATGGAATCCACGCCCACGATCTCGGTCAGATCCTGGACGACGAGGGGGTCGCCATCCGCGTCGGCCACCACTGCGCCTGGCCCCTGCACCGTCGCTTCGGTGTCGCGGCCACGGCGAGGGCGTCGTTCGCGCTGTACAACACGCTCGACGAGGTCGATGCTCTCGCGGCAGCGGTGCGGCGTGCACAGGAGTTCTTCGGGGAGGTTCCTGCATGAGAATGGAACAGATGTACCAGGAAGTGATCCTGGACCACTACAAGCATCCCCACGGCCGCGGCCTGCGCGAACCGTTCGGCGCCGAAGTCCACCACGTCAATCCCACGTGCGGTGACGAAGTGACGCTGCGCGTGCAGCTCGCCGACGACGGCACCGTGGTGGATGTGTCGTACGACGGCCAGGGCTGCTCCATCAGCCAGGCGTCGACGTCGGTGCTCACCGATCAGGTGGTGGGTATGCCCGTCGAGCAGGCCCTGCAGACCGTTGCCGCATTCAACGAGATGGTCAGCAGCCGCGGTACCGTCGAGGGGGACGAGGACGTCCTCGGGGACGGCATCGCCTTCGTCGGCGTCTCGAAGTACCCGGCGCGTGTGAAATGCGCGCTGCTGGGTTGGATGGCATTCAAGGACGCGGTTGTTCAAATAGTGGACGACCGGGTCGTGGACGAACAGGATTCGGCCGTTCCGACAGCAGACGGCGAACCAGCTCGAATCGGAGGACAGGCATCATGAGCGAGACGCAGACGCCGGAGGCGGACGCCACGGCCGTACCCGCGCAGGCGACGGCCGACCAGGGCGGCGAGACCGCCACCGCCGCGTCGGGTGTTATTACCGACCCGAAACGCCTCGAGGAGCTCGAGGAGGCTATGCGCGACGTCGTCGACCCCGAACTCGGCATCAATGTCGTCGACCTCGGCCTCGTGTACGGGATCACGGAGGAAGAGGATGTCGTGACCCTCGACATGACGCTCACGTCGGCAGCCTGCCCGCTGACGGACGTCATCGAGGACCAGTCACGGGGCGCGCTCGTGCGTAGCGGTCTGTGCAACGAACTGAAGATCAACTGGGTGTGGCTCCCGCCGTGGGGCCCCGACAAGATCACCGAGGACGGCCGCGAGCAGTTGCGCGCGCTCGGTTTCACGGTCTGACCACCCACCACTGCTGACACGGAGGGGCTCGGCGAGAATCGTCTCGCCGAGCCCCTCCGTGTCGGTTCAGGCGCGCTTGCGTTCCGAGGTGGACGACTTGGAGGTGGCCTTCTTCGCCGCGGTTTTGGCCGGGGCCTTCTTCGCAGGCTTCTTCTCGGCGGGTGCGGCCTTCTTCCCGGCGGCGTCGACGCTGCGCTGCAGTGCGGCCACGAGATCGACCACTTCGGCGTCCTCGCCGCTCTTCTCGACCTCGGCGACGGGGATAACCTTCTTGCCGCCGGACTCGATCATCTCGTCGAGCAGTTCACGCAACTGCACCTGGTAGTCGTCGGTGAATTCGGTGGGGTCGAAGTCGTCGGCCATGCTGTCGACGAGCGTTTCGGCCATCGCGAGTTCCTTCGCCTTCGGCTTGTCGACGCCGTCGAGTGAGGAGAACTCGGCGGCGCGTACCTCGTCCGGCCACAGCAGCGTCTGGATCACCAGCACCCCGTCGCGTGAACGCATCGCGGCCAGTCGGGTGCGCTGCCGGAGGGTGAAGTGGACGAGAGCTGTGCGGTCGCTGTTCTCGAGGGCTGTCGCGAGTAGGACATATGCCTTCGGAGAGCTGGAATCCGGTTCGAGGAAGTAACTCTTCTCGAACAGAATGGGGTCGATTTGTTCGGTCGGCACGAACTGCAGAACAGGAATCTCGTGTTTCTCGGCGGCGGGTAACTTCCCGAAATCGTCGTCCGTCAACACCACGCGGACGCCGTCGTCGGAGTCGTAGGCCTTGTCGATATCGGCGTATTGGACGACATTGCCGCATTCGGTGCACACGCGGTTGTATTTGATCCGGCCGCCGTCCTTGGCATGGACCTGGTGAAACTTGATGTCGTGATCCTCGGTTGCCGAATAGACCTTGACCGGCACGTTCACGAGTCCGAACGCTATCGAGCCCTTCCATATCGACCGCATGCGTTCCATGATGGTCTCCTTTTCGCGTTCGCGCGACAGTTCATCGAACTTCCCGGCGAAGCGTCGAACGGAGAATCACACTGCGGATATCGCCGGAGGACGCCCGAAACATCCGCCCCATTGCCGACAGGGTTCCGCGCGGATTCGAGCGCTCGGACAGATATGACGCCTGGAGTTGCGGCGGCAGATCGAAGAAATGCTCGAAGAATTCGGGGACGTGTGCTGCATCCAGATTCAGGAGGACGCGGAGGCCGACCGATCGCAGCGACGCGACGGTGCGGGCCTTCCACGGCCACAGACGTGCGTTCGAACCGTCACGAAGATCGCGGGCCAGAACATCTGCGCACAGGAGTGATGCTGCGACGCTGTAGCCCGTTCCCGGGTGCATCAACCCGGCGCGGGCTCCGAAGCGCACCTGATCCGAGCTGTGGGCACGACCGGCCTCGGGTGGTGGCTCGACGGCGAATCGGACTCTCTCGACGTCCGAATGGGACGGTACGGTGACGCCCCGCTGTCGGAGTCGGTCGTGGAGTCTTGTGGCGAGTTCCGAGATCAGGAGTGGGGGGCGACCGACGAGGCAGGTCTCCTCGAGCAGGAACCGGTCCTGCGCGAGCGGGACCCCGTAGAGGAACGACGGCGCGTCCGAGGGTGATGTTCCGTTGTCGCGGCGCCAGTCCATGAACACCGCGTCCTCGCCCGCAAGCGCCTGTGCGGCCGTGTCGGGGTCCACCACGACGCCGTATGCCGTCTGCTGGGCGAGGTCGGGGCTGTCGCCGGTGCCGCGAGCATCGACGACGACGTGCGCCTTCAGCGTCGAGCCGTCGTCCAGTTGGACGGAAGTGGGGGAGAGGTTGACGGCTCTACCTGCGAGAACAGTTCCGCAATCGCTGCCGAGTATTGATTGCAGTGTTGTTGTATTCAAAACACAATACGTGCGATCAATGGTGTGGCGACGTGTCGTCCAGGCTGTCGGGCGAGGAGTTCTCGTCACGACGGCGTCCCGAGGGAGCCAGCCGGGGAGTTCGTCTTCCCATGCCGCGTAAGTCGCGGTCCACGATCTGCGGGGGAGCGGGTCGACCGAGACGACTGTCGAACCGAGAGCCGTGGCCCGGTGGGCGAGGGCGCGTCCGGCCGGCCCGAGGCCCACGATCGCAACATCCCAGATCGCTGGACGAGGAGAAGCTGTCACGCCGCCAGCCTGTCACGGCAGCCGTGTTCTCGGCTGGAACGAGTCTCCATTCCGATATCGGACACGGACGGAACAGCATAATTTCCTGAACTCCCGCGGTCCGGTCCGGACGTCCCGGGGCAGTGGGGGTTCACCATCAACAGTCGCGGTCCCCATGAACTCGGCACGGCGAGCCCAGACCCGCGGGGCGGTGAGGGGAGCGGGGCGCCGCCGTCGGGCCGGCCTGCTGCAGGGGAGCGCGAGAGTTGGCCGAGAGGCAGTTGCACGGGGTGGGGAACCCGAAGGCGCGACATCTCGAAGGGGTGCCGGCCCGGCTTCCAAGTCCACCAGGTCGCCTGACGATGTAGTGAGTCGGCCCGGGACGGAACTGCATAGTTGCCCGAATCATCACCGTGGTTATTACTCGCTACATCCAACGGACGTCACCACAATTGCCCACCTCACGACCACATCCCTCACGATCCATAAAGCATCTGCGAAGGCCCCGGAGGCTTCGTGCGGGTCGGATACGGCGGCGAACGTTAGCGGGATCACTGGCAGACGTGTTCCGAGTCGCCGGCGGTCGGGTAAAATTGCTGGTTCGTGTGTTCTTTGTGCAGTTTTTCTCATTCAATGCGAGCGTCATTTTCCTAGGAGTCTTGTTGATCACCGCTACCGACCTGGAAGTTCGAGCTGGAGTGCGGACGTTGCTGTCCGCACCCGGGCCGGCTTTGCGGGTACAACCCGGCGACCGCATCGGGCTGGTCGGCCGTAACGGTGCCGGCAAGACGACCACCCTCCGCATCCTCGCGGGGGAGGGGGAGGCATACGCGGGTGCCGTGGTGCGCACCGGCGATCTGGGGTACCTCCCGCAGGACCCGAAGGAAGGCGACCTCGACGTCCTCGCGAAGGACCGAGTGTTGTCCGCGCGCGGACTCGACTCGCTGCTGCGGGACATGGAGAAGCAGCAGATCCTGATGTCGGAGGTCGTCGACGACGCCGAGCGCGACAAGGCCGTGCGCAAGTACGGCAATCTCGAGGACCGCTTCTCCGCCCTCGGCGGGTATGAGGCCGAGAGCGAAGCGGCACGCATCTGCAACAGCCTCGGCCTTGCCGACCGCATCCTCGGTCAGCAGCTGCACACCCTGTCGGGTGGTCAGCGCCGCCGTGTCGAACTGGCGCGGATCCTGTTCGCCGCGTCGGACGGTAGCGGCGGACGGTCGGACACGACCCTTCTGCTCGACGAGCCCACCAACCACCTCGACGCCGACTCGATCACCTGGCTGCGCGGATTTCTGCAGAGCCACGAGGGTGGCCTGATCGTGATCAGCCACGACGTCGATCTGCTCAACGACGTCGTGAACCGGGTCTGGTTCCTCGACGCCGTGCGCGGCGAGGCCGACGTGTACAACATGCGCTGGAAGAAGTACCTCGACGCCCGTGCGACCGACGAGCAGCGTCGCCGCCGTGAGCGCGCCAATGCGGAGAAGAAGGCCGGTGCGCTGCGCGTTCAGGCCGCGAAGCTCGGTGCGAAGGCCACCAAGGCGGTGGCGGCACAGAACATGGCGAAGCGCGCCGACAAGCTGATGTCGGACCTCGACGCGGAACGTGTGTCCGACAAGGTGGCCCGGATCCGGTTCCCCGAGCCGGCCGCGTGCGGCAAGACTCCGCTGATGGCGGAGAACCTGACCAAGGTTTACGGTTCGCTCGAGATCTTCACCGGAGTGGACCTCGCGATCGACCGTGGGTCACGCGTCGTCGTGCTCGGTCTCAACGGTGCCGGTAAGACGACGCTGCTGCGCATTCTCGGCGGAGTCGAGACGCCGGACGCGGGCGGGCTCGTCCCCGGTCACGGCCTGAAGATCGGCTACTTCGCGCAGGAGCACGACACCCTCGACGACAACGCGTCGGTGTGGGAGAACATTCGCCACGCGGCGCCGGACACGGGGGAGCAGGAGCTGCGTTCGCTGCTCGGTGCGTTCATGTTCACCGGCCCGCAGCTCGAGCAGCCCGCAGGCACCCTGTCCGGTGGTGAGAAGACGCGCCTCGCACTGGCGGGTCTCGTATCGTCCGCGGCGAACGTGCTGCTGCTCGACGAGCCGACGAACAACCTCGACCCCGTCTCCCGCGAGCAGGTGCTGGACGCGCTCCGCAGCTACACCGGGGCCGTCGTGCTGGTGACGCACGACCCGGGCGCGGCCGAGGCACTCGACCCGGAACGGGTCATTCTCCTGCCCGACGGCACGGAGGACCACTGGTCGCAGGACTACCTGGAGCTGATCCAGCTCGCCTGAGCACTGCGCGTAGATATCGCCGTCGCGGGGCTCTACCGTGGAAACCACCGTCGCTCGCCGACTGGAGGAGTTCATGGCTGACATCGGGGTCTTCGCCAAGAGCGCTCGGATCACGGGACCGTCGCGCGCCGATCTACAGGCGGAGCTGAAGGAGCGCTACCAGGCCGGGGCGAGTATTCGCTCCCTTGCCCGGGAAATGGGGAGATCGTACGGATTCGTCCGCAACATCCTCGCAGAGTCCGAGGTGGAGCTCCGCGGACGAGGCGGAGCTCACCGTCGCAAGACCTGACCGGTGTCGGTGGGGGAGTGCGGTGTCAGTCGCGGCGTCGGACGGATTCCTCGACGAGGTCGAGGACGGCCGACAGGTTGTCGCTGGCATGCCCGGAGGCGATGCGCGCGACGAGGCCGTCGAGAACCAGGTCCAGATAGCCGATCAGGACGTCGGTCGGGACGTCGTCGCGGAGGCGGCCCGCGGACTTCTGCCGCGCGAGGCGCGCCATGGTCGCCTCGGTGAGTTCCGCCGACCGTTGTGACCAGCTTCTGCGGAAGTCGGGATCATTCCGCAGCCGTCGAGCGATCTCGAGCCGGGTTCCCAGCCAGTCGAACTGTTCGGGCTGGGCGAGCATGTCCCGCATCACCTGGACGAGGCCCTCGTGGGCGACCACGTCGGCCATCCTGGTCGCGTCCTCGTGGGCGAGCGCCAGGAACAAGCCGTCCTTGTCCTTGAAGTGATGGAAGATCGCCCCGCGTGACAGTCCGGTCACTTCTTCGAGCCGGCGGACGGTGGCACCGTCGTAGCCGTATTCGGCAAAGCAACGGCGGGCGCCGTCCAGGATCTGACTGCGCCGTGCCGCGAGATGGTCTTCACTGACCTTGGGCAAAGTGCCTCCTTCGTCGGCCTGTGAGTGTTTCCGGACCTCGGCAGGTGAAGTCACCGAATGCACGAAGCGCGCACGACCACCTCGATCGGGACAGCGGAGCTCCCCTGAAACTGGTCGTGCGCGCTTCGTGCCTGTCATGGCCGAAAACACTCACAGGTGCGTAGCGCCTGCGGGCAGAGATCACGCACAGGCGCGGTAACGCCTAGCCCTTGATCATGTTGCGGAGCACGTACTGCAGGATGCCGCCGTTGCGGTAGTAGTCGGCCTCGCCGGGCGTGTCGATGCGCACGACCGCGTCGAAGACGACCTTCTCGCCGTTCTCGCGGGTTGCCGTGACCTTGACGGTCTTCGGCGTGACACCCTCGTTGAGCTTCTCGACGCCTTCGATGTCGAAGACCTCGGTGCCGTCCAGCTTCAGCGACGCAGCGGACTCGCCGGCCGGGAACTGCAGCGGCACAACGCCCATGCCGATGAGGTTGGAGCGGTGGATGCGCTCGAACGACTCGGTGATGACGGCCTTGACGCCGAGGAGGCTGGTGCCCTTGGCGGCCCAGTCACGGGACGATCCGGAGCCGTACTCCTTGCCGCCCAGCACGACCAGCGGGATGCCGGCCTCCTGGTAGTTCTGCGACGCGTCGTAGATGAACGCCTGCGGGCCACCGTCCTGGGTGAAGTCGCGGGTGTAGCCACCGGAGACGTCGTCGAGGAGCTGGTTGCGCAGACGGATGTTCGCGAACGTGCCGCGGATCATCACCTCGTGGTTACCGCGACGCGAGCCGTAGGAGTTGTAGTCCTTGCGGTCGATGCCGTTCGCGTCCAGGTACTGCGACGCGGGCGTTCCGGCCTTGATGTTGCCGGCCGGGGAGATGTGGTCCGTTGTGACCGAGTCGCCGAGCAGCGCGAGGACGCGGGCGCCCTTGATGTCGCTGACCGGGGTCGGCTCCTTCGGCATGCCGTCGAAGTAGGGTGGCTTCCGCACGTAGGTGGAGTTGGCGTCCCACTCGAAGGTCTTGCCCTCCGGGGTGGGCAGGCCGCGCCAGCGCTCGTCGCCCTTGAAGACGTCCGCGTAACCCTTGACGTACATCTCCTGGCTGATCGAGGAGTTGATGGTCTCCTGGATCTCCTGCGCGGAGGGCCAGATGTCCTTCAGGAACACGTCGTTGCCGTCGGCGTCCGTGCCGAGGGCGTCGTGCTCGAAGTCGAAGTCCATCGTGCCGGCGAGGGCGTACGCGATGACCAGCGGCGGGGAGGCCAGGTAGTTCATCTTGACGTCGGGGGAGATGCGTCCCTCGAAGTTGCGGTTACCCGACAGCACCGCGGTTGCGGTGAGGTCGTTGTCCTGGATGGCCTGCGAGATCTGCTCGTCCAGCGGGCCGGAGTTGCCGATGCAGGTGGCGCAGCCGTAGCCGACGAGGTAGAAGCCGAGCTTCTCCAGGTACGGCCAGAGACCGGACTTGTTGTAGTAGTCGGTGACGACCTGCGAACCGGGAGCCATGGACGTCTTGACCCACGGCTTGGCGGACAGGCCCTTCTCGACGGCGTTGCGGGCCAGCAGGGCGGCGCCCAGCATGACCGACGGGTTGGACGTGTTGGTGCAGGAGGTGATCGACGCGATCACGACGGCACCGTGGTCGAGGATGAACTCGCCCTTGTCCTCGGACAGAACCTTGACCGGCTTGGTCGGGCGGCCCTCGGCTCCGTTGGCGGCCGACTGCACGTCGACGGCGCCGTCGTCGGCGAACGACAGGGCGGCGGGATCGCTCGCGGGGAACGACTCCTCGACGGCCTCGTCGAGCTGCGAGTGACCCGTGGGGTGGTGCTCCTCCACGTAGTTGTGGATGTCCTTGCGGAACGCGTTCTTCGAGTCCGACAACAGGATTCGGTCCTGCGGGCGCTTCGGGCCCGCGATGGACGGAACCACGTCACCGAGGTCGAGTTCGAGGTACTCGGAGTACTCGGGCTCGTGGTCGGCGTCGTGCCAGAGGCCCTGTTCCTTCGCGTACGCCTCGACGAGGGCGAGCTGCTCCTCGGAGCGGCCGGTCAGGCGGAGGTAGCTGACGGTCTCGGCGTCGATCGGGAAGATCGCGGCGGTGGAACCGAACTCGGGGCTCATGTTGCCGAGCGTCGCGCGGTTGGCCAGCGGAACCTCGGCCACACCCTTGCCGTAGAACTCGACGAACTTGCCGACGACGCCGTGCTTGCGCAGCATGTCGGTGACGGTGAGGACCACGTCGGTGGCGGTGACGCCGGGCTTGATCTCACCGGTCAGCTTGAAACCGACGACGCGCGGGATCAGCATGGAGACGGGCTGGCCGAGCATGGCGGCCTCGGCCTCGATGCCGCCGACGCCCCAGCCCAGCACGCCCAGGCCGTTGACCATCGTGGTGTGCGAGTCGGTGCCGACGCAGGTGTCGGGGTACGCCTGGCCGTTACGGACCATGATCGTCCGGGCCAGGTGCTCGATGTTGACCTGGTGGACGATGCCGGTGCCCGGGGGGACGACCTTGAAGTCGTCGAACGCGCCCTGGCCCCAGCGGAGGAACTGGTAGCGCTCACCGTTGCGGGAGTACTCGATCTCGACGTTGCGCTCGAACGCGTCGGCGCGGCCGGCGACGTCGATGATGACCGAGTGGTCGATGACCATTTCGGCGGGTGCGAGGGGGTTCACCTTATTCGGGTCGCCGCCGAGCGCGGTGACCGCTTCACGCATGGTGGCGAGGTCCACGATGCAGGGGACGCCGGTGAAGTCCTGCATGATCACGCGGGCAGGCGTGAACTGGATCTCGACGTTCGGGTCGGCCGATGGATCCCAGCTCGCGATGGCGCGAACGTGGTCGGCGGTGATGTTCGCGCCGTCCTCGGTGCGAAGCAGGTTCTCGGCGAGAACCTTCAGTGCATAGGGCAATTTTTCGGTGCCGGGCACGGCCGAGAGGCGGAAGATCTCGTAGGAGTTCTCACCGACCTCGAGGGTGCCTTTGGCGCCGAACGAATCAATACTCGTGCTCACGTCAGCTCCACTCGTCTATGAGGGTCGCCGCCGACGGGGCTGTGTCGACGGCTGCAGGCACTGCGGGCACGGCTGATCCGTGTGCGCTGTAGTGCTAGCGATGACGGAATCGGCCCTTACCGCGGTACCTCCGATAGTCTAACAGTACGCTTGTCCTGTGAGAATTCGGGGCGGAATCGAGCGCGTTCCCTCGGCGATTCTCCTCGACCGCGATGCGGGACGCGCGCGGACGGAACGGAACTTCGGGGACTCCTCACGTAGTGTTCACGCGAGGCTTACGTTCCTACAGCAAACCCGGATGAGAGATGCCTGCCCCTATCGCCACCGCACTTCCTGCCAGTGTCATGCTCCCCGCCCATTCGGCCCTCCCATTGTCGACGGACCTTCCGGAAGACATCGACGTCTCCGACGTGGTCGCGGACGTGTCCGACGACGGCGTGTCGGCGCCTGCCGACGAGGCGAGGGAACTCGCCGCCGTGGTCGACCGCGCGGCCGAGCACGGGATCAAGCTGAGCATCGTGGTGCTGGACGAGGATCCCGGCCGCGATTCGCAGCTGCGCGACCTCGCGACCGAGGTCGGGGCGGAAGAGGGTGGCACCGTTCTGGTGCTGAGTCCCAGCTGGGTCGGCACGTACAGCGATTCGATCAGCCGGGTTCTGCTCGAATCGGGTCAGGACCGCACCTACACCGGCGATGCGGTGGTCTCCGCGAATCACTTCGCCGACGAGGTGATCGAGCCGGGCCCCCCGTGGGCCTTGTTCACGGCCGTCATCGTCGCGATCGTCGTGATCGCGTCGGCTGCCACGTTCTTCGCGAAATCGCGCCGGGCGTCCGTATCCCGTGACGACACCGCAGAAAAGGGCGACAGCACGGCAGGGGCCGGCACGTCGTACGAGCGGCAGAAGCCCTGACGCTCTCCCGAATTCCCGGGATAACTCGGCGGCAATTTCCCAATTCACCCCAGCGTGGCCGCTGCCTGCGTCGATGCACGTAAAAGGCGCCGACGATTCACAGTTCGACATTTCCGCTGGTCAAATTACTCATGTGTTATTTGTGACTAAAGTTTCCATAGAGTCCGGAAGTGTCGTACGGTGCATTTGGCGCTCTTGGGGAAGAAGTGTCGCAGGCTGGTGATTGACGTCCAGAGTGACGGCGATCCGGTGTATGTCGGTGTCGCCGAAACGCGGGAAGGTGTGGCTGCCGAAAATTTCTCCCCACGACGAGCACGGCGCGGTGTGCGTGATCGGTGCAGAACCGAGGGAGAGTGTTGTGAAGCGACAAGCACGAGCTGGAGTGGGGCACCGTAGCTTCTCCCGCGGGCACACTCGCACGGCGCGCCTCCTGATCGGACTGGGCATCGTCGGAGCCCTGGTCGGCAGCACGCCCGGCCTGGCCGTAGCGGTGCCACCCCCGCCGCCGAATCCGTCCGACAACGACATCGTGCAGGCCCAGACCCAGGTGTCGGCGGGCCTCGGGCAGGTCAGCGAACTGATCAACCAGGTCGCCACCGCGGATCAGCAGCTCGCTCAGCTCGACAACGAGGTCGCCATCAAGCGCGAGGACGTGAATCGGGCTCTGGTCGATCTGCAGAACGCCCGCAGCGCCGCCGATCTCGCGGCCAGTGTGGTCGGGGCCTCGCAACAGGCGCTGCGCGACGCCGGGGCGCAGATCGAACTCGCGCAGAAGGACTTCGACAAGTACGCCCGGTCGAGCTACACGCAGGGCACCAACGTCTCCTCGATCTCGACGTACCTGGGCGCCCAGGGTCCCGGCGACGTCCTGGATCGCGCGCAGGTTCTGAAACTCCTGGCCACCAGCCAGAATGCGGTGCTCGAAGGTCTGCAGCGGGCACGGACCGCGCAGGCCAACAAGGATTCCTCGGCACGCGAGGCGAAGCAGCAGGCGGACGTGGCCGCCGACCGGGCCGTGTCGAAGAAGTCGCTGGCGGAGCAGGCGATCGCGATCGCCCGGTCGGCGCTGCAGGATCAGGCGGCCGAGAAGGCACAGATCGAGAGCAACCGCGCCGCCGCCCAAGCCCAGCTCGACGCCGCCCGCGGGAACGTCGCGGGGCTGCAGGGGCAACGTGAGGCGTACGCCACGTGGGAGGAGCAGAAACGCGCCGAGGACGCGCAGAAGGCCGCCATCGCCGCCGCCGCCCGGGAGGCCGCGACGCAGGCCGCGGCGCGGGTCGCCGCCAACGAGGCGGCACGACAACGCGCCGCGGAACTCGCCGCGGGGCAGCGCGCGCACACCACGATCGAGGAGGACTCGGAGGACGAGGACTCCGACTCCTCGGCCGACGGCGGAACGACCACGCCCAAGTCCACCCCCAAGTCGAAACCGTCGACCAGCGGTGAGGACCTGACCGGCAGCGAGGCCATCGAGACCGTCATCGACCGGGGACTGTCCCAGATCGGTGTGGAGTACGCGTGGGGCGGCGGCGACGAGAACGGCCCCACCCTCGGCATCCGCGACGGCGGCGTCGCCGACAGTTACGGCGACTTCAACAAGGTCGGTTTCGACTGCTCCGGTCTGATGATCTACGCGTTCGCCGGGATCGGCATCTCCTTGCCGCACTACACCGGGTATCAGTACACCGCGGGCAACCAGGTTCCCTCGGAGGAGATGCAGCGCGGCGACATGATCTTCTGGGGCCCGAACGCCAGCCAGCACGTCGCCCTGTATCTCGGAGACGACCAGATGCTCGAGGCCCCCGAGTCGGGAGACGTCGTCAAGATCTCCCCGGTGCGATGGGATGGCATGACCCCTTACGCTGTCCGTATGGTGTCGTGATCCATGGTGTCGATGAAGTAGTTCGCAGTGCGGATCGTGCTTGGTTGCGGCGGGGGTTGCTTGCACCTGGAATAGTTGAGCAAGTACGTGAACGGGCGGAACGATCTAGGTGAAAGCGGTGGATTCTTGGTGACCTCACGTGATGATGCGGTATCGGAGGGTGCAGCCCGGAAGGAGTCGCCCGCGAAGGACGCTCCCGAAGGTGTGAAGAACGGGGGTGCGGCCAACGGATCGGGTCCCCAGAACGTCACCGCGCCGAATGCCCCCTCACAGAATGCGGGCACGCAGAGCGCGACGACGAAGACGCTCGCGCCCAGTCTCGTCGCCGACGTCCAGACGCTGGAACGCGCGATCTACGAGGTCAAGCGCGTGATCGTCGGGCAGGACCGCCTCGTGGAGCGGATCCTGGTCGGTCTGCTCGCGAAGGGGCACGTGCTGCTCGAGGGTGTGCCGGGTGTCGCGAAGACCCTGGCCGTCGAGACGTTCGCGAAGGTGGTCGGCGGATCCTTCTCGCGTGTCCAGTTCACCCCCGACCTGGTGCCCACCGACCTGATCGGTACGCGCATCTACCGGCAGGGGCGCGAGGAGTTCGACACCGAGCTCGGTCCCGTCGTCGCGAACTTCGTGCTCGCCGACGAGATCAACCGCGCGCCGGCGAAGGTGCAGTCGGCGCTTCTCGAGGTGATGGCCGAGCGGCACGTCTCGATCGGCGGCAAGCGGTACCACATGCCCGACCCGTTCCTGGTGATGGCGACGCAGAACCCGATCGAGAACGAGGGTGTGTACCCGCTGCCGGAGGCGCAGCGCGACCGCTTCCTGTTCAAGATCCTCGTCGACTACCCGACAGTGGAGGAGGAGCGCGAGATCGTCTACCGGATGGGTGTCGACGCGCCGGAACCCCACCAGGTGCTCGATCCCGAGGAGCTCGTCCGCCTGCAGAAAGTCGCGAGCGGTGTCTTCGTGCACCATGCGCTCGTCGACTACGTGGTCCGGGTCATCGCGGCCACGCGCACGCCGGCCGAGTTCGGTCTCCCCGAGGTCGACGGCTGGATCGCGTACGGCGCGTCGCCGCGCGCGACGCTGGGCATCATCTCCTCGGCCCGGGCGCTGGCGTTGCTGCGCGGGCGTGACTACGTGGTGCCGCAGGACGTGCTCGAGGTGATCCCGGACGTGCTGCGGCACCGTCTCGTGCTGTCGTATGACGCTCTCGCCGACGAGGTCAGCCCGGACGACGTCATCTCCCGCGTGCTGCAGACGGTGGGTCTGCCGCAGATCGCCGCACAGCCGACGACGGTCCCGGCCGCGCCCGCCGGTCACCACGGACCGCCCGTCCCGTCCACGTCGGTGCCCGGACCGACGGCGATGAGCCAGCCACGGTGAGTGCGCGTACCGCCGGTGCGCAGAGCTCCGGCCCGCCGCCGTCGTTTCGCTCCGGCGAACTCCGTGATCCCAAACTGTCCGCTGCGCTGCGGACGCTGGAACTGACCGTCCGCCGCCGCCTCGACGGCGTGCTGCACGGCGACCATCTGGGCCTGATCCCGGGACCGGGCTCCGAACCGGGTGATGCGCGCGAATATCAGCCGGGTGACGACGTGCGTCAGATGGACTGGTCGGTGACCGCCCGGACGACGCACCCGCACGTCCGGCAGTCGGTGGCCGACCGGGAACTCGAGACATGGCTCGTCGTCGATCTGTCGTCGAGCCTCGATTTCGGTACCGCCGGCTGCGAGAAGCGGGACCTCGTGGTGGCTGCTGCCGCCGCCGTCACCCATCTGACCAGCGGCGGCGGGAACCGGATCGGGGCGATCGTCTCGACCGGCGCCCAGACCACCCGGATCCCGGCCCGCGGCGGCCGCATCCACGCGCAGGCGATGCTGCGTCAGATCGCGACCACCCCGCACGCCCCGGACGGGGTGCGGGGCGACCTGCAGGGTGCGGTGGAGTCGTTGCGCCGACCCCAGCGTCGCCGCGGTCTGGCCGTCGTCATCAGTGACTTCCTGGGACCGATCGATTGGGAGCGGTCGCTGCGGGCGATCTCGGGACGCCACGACGTACTCGGTGTCGAGGTGCTCGACCCGCGAGATCTGGAATTACCCGACATAGGGGATGTAGTGCTGCACGATCCGGAGTCCGGACGGACCCGCGAGTTCACGACCACACCGCAACTGCGCGCCGACTTCGCGCGGGCCGCGGACGAGCACCGCCTGCAGGTGGAGCAGTCGTTGCGGCGCTGCGGCGCCCCGCTGCTCAGTCTGCGGACCGACCGGGACTGGATCTCGGATGTCGTGCGGTTCGTGTCCGCCCGGAAGCACAGTTACGGCACCGCGACGAACCAGAGGTCCCGCCGGTGAGCCTTTCCCAGTTCACCTCACCGTGGTGGCTGCTCTTCCTCCTGGTCGTCGTGGCATTGGTCGCGGGATACGTGTGGGTGCAGCGTCAGCGGCAGAAGCACACCCTCCGGTTCACCAACTTCGCGCTCCTCGAGAAGGTCGCGCCGTCGCGGCCCGGACGAGCCCGGCACGTTCCGGCGCTGCTGATGGTGCTGGCGCTGGTGTTCTTCAGCGTGGCGCTGGCCGGACCGACGGAGGACAAGCGGGTTCCGCGGAACCGGGCCACCGTGATCCTCGTCATCGACGTCTCGTTGTCGATGAAGGCGACCGACGTGGAACCGACCCGGCTGGCCGCCGCGCAGGACGCCGCGAAGTCGTTCGCCGACGGGCTGACCCCCGGCATCAACCTCGGTCTCGTCGCGTTCGCCGGCACGGCGTCGGTGCTGGTGTCGCCGACCACCAACCGGGAGGCGTCGAAGGTCGCGATCGACAATCTGCAGCTGAGCGAGCGGACCGCCACCGGTGAGGCGATCTTCACGTCGCTGCAGTCGATCGACACGCTGGCCGCGGTGCTCGGCGGCAGCGATCAGGCGCCGCCCGCCCGCATCGTGCTGCTCTCGGACGGCAAGCAGACGGTGCCCGAGAACCCGGACGATCCGCGCGGCGGATTCACCGCGGCCCGGCAGGCGAAGGACAAGGACGTCCCCATCTCGACGATCTCGTTCGGCACCAGCTACGGCAAGGTCGAGATCGAGGACGAACGGATCCCGGTGCCTGTGGACGATCCGTCGCTGCGGGAGATCGCGAATCTCTCCGGGGGCAGCTTCTTCACGGCCTCGAGCCTGGAGGAACTGCGCGACGTGTACGACACCCTCGAGGAGCAGATCGGTTTCGAGACCACCCGCGGCGACGCCAGCCGCCCCTGGCTCGTGCTGGGTGTCCTGTCCGCCACGGCGGGGCTGATCCTCGCGCTGGTCCTGCGTCAACGGCTGCCGTGATCTGCGTTCCGGCGGCGTTCTCGGCATCAGCGCCCTGCTGACCGCGGCCCCGCACTTCCACTTCTGCACATCTGAACAGATAGGTTGATCCCCATGTCTACCCCACAAACTACTGACGCGTCAGTTAGGACGGTGTCCACTCCTCGGTCGGTGCTCGTCACCGGCGGCAACCGCGGGATCGGCCTCGCTGTCGCGCAGCGCCTCGCGGCGGACGGGCACAAGGTCGCGGTCACACACCGCGGTTCGGGTGCGCCCGACGGCCTGTTCGGCGTCCAGTGCGACGTCACCGACTCCGAGTCGGTCGACCGGGCCTTCAAGGAAGTGGAAGCGCACCAGGGTCCCGTCGAGGTTCTCGTCGCGAACGCCGGCATCACCGACGACACGCTGATCATGCGGATGACCGAGGAGCAGTTCACCTCCGTCGTCGACGCCAACCTGACCGGCGCGTTCCGCGTCGCGAAGCGGGCCACGCGGTCGATGCTGCGGGCGCGGTTCGGCCGGTTCGTGTTCCTGGGGTCCGTCGTCGGTCTGGCCGGTGGTCCCGGCCAGGTGAACTACGCGGCGTCGAAGGCCGGTGTGGTCGGCATCGCGCGGTCGCTGACCCGTGAACTCGGTTCCCGTTCCATCACCGCGAACGTGGTGGCCCCGGGATTCATCGACACCGACATGACCGCGGTCCTCGACGACAAGTACAAGGACATGATCACCGGCGCGGTCCCGCTACAGCGGCAGGGCAAGCCCGAGGAGGTCGCCGCAGTGGTGAGCTTCCTGGCCTCCGACGATTCCGCCTACGTCTCCGGCGCGGTGATTCCCGTCGACGGCGGCCTCGGCATGGGCCACTAGCTCTCCCCACTCCCACTTCCCGGACTTTTTCTTCACAGGAGGACACCTCATGGGCGGATTGCTCGAAGGTAAGACCATTCTCGTCACCGGCATCATCACGGACGCGTCCATCGCGTTCCACGTCGCCAAGGTCGCCCAGGAACAGGGCGCCAAGGTGATCATCACCGGATTCGACCGTCTCCGGCTGATCGACCGCATCGCGCAGCGCCTGCCGCAGCCGGTGCCGCCTGCGCTCGAACTCGACGTACAGAACCCGGAGCACCTCGCGAGCCTCGCCGACCGCATCCGGGAGATCGCGCCCGAGGGCGTCGACGGCGTCGTGCACTCCATCGCGTTCGCGCCGCGGTCCTGCCTGGGCAGCCCGTTCTTCGACGCACCGTGGTCCGATGTGGGTGTGGCCTTCGAGGTCTCCGCCTACTCGTACGCGTCGCTGTCGAAGGCGCTGCTGCCGGTGCTGAACGACAACGCGTCGATCGTCGGCATGGACTTCGATCCCGCGCGCGCGGTGCCGTTCTACAACTGGATGGGTGTCGCCAAGGCCACCCTCGAGTCGGTGAACCGGTATGTCGCCAAGGAGGTCGGCGAACGCGGTATCCGCTCCAACCTCGTCGCGGCGGGCCCGATCAAGACCCTCGCCGCCAAGGCGATCGCCGGTACCGCCACCGACGACGCCAAGCAGATGAACGAACTCAACACGGCGTGGGACGAGCGCGCGCCCATCGGCTGGAACGTCGACGACCCGGAGCCGGTCGCGAAGACCGTGTGCACCGTGCTGTCCGACTGGCTGCCCGGCACCACCGCGTCGATCATCTACGTCGACGGTGGCGCCCACGCGATGGCCGGCTAGGGCACTACCCGGGGAGTGCGCCCCGAACGGCAGCACGGAAGATGGGGATCATGATCGCTGCGAATTCGACGGACGGTTCCGGTTCCCGGTTCGATGCCCTTCTCGTGTTGTCGTTCGGGGGTCCGGAGCAGCCCGCCGACGTGCGCCCGTTCCTGGAGAACGTCACCCGGGGCAGGGGGGTGCCGCCCGAACGTCTGGACGCGGTCGCCGAGCACTACCTGCATTTCGGGGGCGTGTCGCCGATCAACGCCCTCAATCGCGACATCATCTCCCACGTCGAATACGAATTGGCAAGCGCCGGAATGGATCTGCCCGTCTATTTCGGTAACCGGAACTGGCATCCGATGGTCGAGGACACCGTCGCCCGGATGGGTACGGACGGGGTGCGGTCCGCCCTCGTGTTCCCGACGTCGGCGTGGGGCGGGTACTCGGGCTGCAGGCAGTACCACGAGGACGTCGCCCGGGCGCGGGCCGCGGCCGGGGACGGGGCACCGCACCTGCTGAAGCTGCGGCAGTACTACGACCACCCGCTGCTGATCGGGGCGTTCGCCGACGCCGTCCGCGAGGCCGCGGCGCAGCTTCCCGCCGGGCGACGGGCCGGCGCGCGGCTGGTGTTCACCGCGCATTCCGTGCCGGTGTCCGCGGACGTCAACGCGGGACCGCCCGCGGACGGTGGTCGTCTCTACAGCCGGCAGGTGGCCGAGGCGGCCCGGCTCACCGCCCGCACCGCCGGCTTCGACGACTTCGACCTGGTGTGGCAGTCCCGGTCCGGGCCGCCCCAGGTGCCGTGGCTCGAGCCGGACATCTGCGACCACCTGGACGTCCTCGCCGCCCGCGGTGTGGGCGCGGTGATCGTGTGCCCGGTGGGGTTCGTGTCCGATCACCTGGAGGTGGTGTGGGATCTCGACACCGAGGCGCGGGACAGGGCGGCCGAACTCGGCATCGACTTCGTGCGTGCGGCCACCCCCGGAACGGATCGGCGTTTCGCCGAACTCGTCGTCGCACTGGTGACCGAGCAGCTGGCCGGCACACCCGCCGAGCGGCTCGGGTCCGAGCCGCTGCTCGGTTCGACCCTGGACGGGCAGTCCTGCGCGGTGGACTGCTGTAAGGCCGTGGTCAGGCCGTCAGGCCGTCCCGCGCACACGCATTGACGGCGGCGGTGCGCGCCGAGCGCACCGCCGAACGCAGGGGCCGCAGCAGGTCTTCCAGGGTGGCGGCACCCGACGCGGACACGGTGCGCGCGGGGGCCATCTGCTCGGCGACCGTGAGGATCGCGGCCACCTGATCGGCCGAGTCCAGGATCCGTAGCGCCCGCGGGGCGATCGTCGTCGGATACCGGTGACGGGCGGACTGCGCCAGCGCATCGGCGATCAGGGCGCGCGGATCGGCGCCGAACCCGGAATCGAGCATGTGCAGTGCCTCGAGTGCGGCCGCGGCGTCGCGCACCGCCTGCCGCATCGTGAACTCGGCCTCGCCCAGTCCGGTGTGGTGGGCGTCGAGGGGAAGCGGCTCGATCGTCGACACCGTCCAGCGCAGCACGTCGGGGCCCTCGACGTGCGGGACGAGCCCCGTTCCGGACCGGCCGGGCGGTCCGACGAGCACACCTTCGCCCGCGCTGATCGCGGCGGACGCGAATTCGGTGCCCGCGGGAAGCCCGCGCACGTCTCCGGGTCCGGGCAGGACCAGCCGGATCTCGGTCTCGGGTTGCGACACGGCGCGGCGCATCGTCTGGAGCAGCGCCGTCACCCCGGCGTCCTGCGGGTCGGGCCACGGCAGCCCGGTGCGACCGGCCGTCACCGGATCCTCCGCGCACGCGAGGTGCATCGGCGCCCATGCGTGGAGGGCGTCGATGACGTCGTCGGGTGCACTGTTCCCGGCGAGCCAGGAACTGGCCCACACGGTGAGAGTGGCGCTGGGTGAAGTCACGATAAACGAGCATATGTCGGCGTGGCGGAGTGTGCGTAACGGCGTCGCTGGCATAGCGTCAGCGCCCGTGAGCGGAGGCGACAGATACGGCGACATCTTTTCCGGCCACCCACGCGCGAGGAAGCCCGTGACGCCGACGGTCCCGGCCGAGCGGGACCTGGTGGTCGAGGACGCGGGCACCGGTTTCTGCGGGGCGGTGGTGGGGTTCGAGCGCACCTATGACGGCGATTTCGTGCGGCTCGAGGACGGGGCGCGGCGCACCCGGTTGTTCGCGATGCGGGAGGCGGCGTTCCTGATGGACGGGAAACCGGTCACCCTGGTCCGACCGGCGGCCACGCCCGCCGGTCCGGCGACCACGCGATCGGCGTCGGGATCCACCAAGGTGGAGGGGCTGCGGGCCCGGACGGCGCTGGCGAGCCGGATCTGGGTGGAGGGCGTGCACGACGCCGCCCTCGTGGAGCGGGTGTGGGGGCACGACCTGCGCGTCGAAGGTGTCGTCGTCGAGCATCTCGAGGGTCTCGACAATCTCGGGGAGCGGCTCGCCGAGTTCCGTCCCGGTCCCGGACGGCGCGTCGGCGTGCTCGTCGATCACCTCGTCACCGGGTCCAAGGAAACCCAGCTGACCCAGGGGCTAGGGCCGAACGTGCTCGTGACCGGGCACCCGTTCATCGACGTGTGGGAGGCGGTCCGCCCGTCGGCGGTGGGCATCGAGGCGTGGCCGAAGATCCCGCGCGGTGAGGACTGGAAGACCGGGGTGTGCCGCGAATTGGGGTGGGGGACACCGCGCGACGGCTGGCGCCGGGTCTATTCGGCCGTCGACACGTTCCGGGACCTCGAGGCGCCGCTGATCGGGGCGGTCGAACAGCTGGTCGACTTCGTCACCGTCGGTTCCGGAGATTCTGGTTAGATGGTGTTGTGGCTGCATTGATTTGGCTGGTAGCGGGGGTGCTGCTCGCCGCCGCGGAAGCGTTGACGGGGGACTTCTTCCTCCTCATGCTGGCGGGCGGTGCGCTGGCCACGGCCGGGGTCACCGCGATCACCGACTTTCCGGTCTGGGTCGACGCGGTGATCTTCGGCGTGCTGTCCCTCGCCCTGATCCTCGGGGTGCGGCCGGTGTTGTTGCGTAAGTTCGAGACCCCGCCGCCGACCCCGACCGGAATCGAGGCGCTGACCGGCAAGCAGGCCCTGGTGCTCGAGGAAGTCGCCGAACACGCGGGGCAGATCAAGCTCGGCGGGGATGTCTGGACGGCCCGCCCGCTCGACAGCACGGAAGTGTATCCACCGGGAACGACCGTGACGGTAATGCAAATTGACGGCGCGACCGCCGTCGTATGGAGGGGACCGTAGATGGCAGCGCTCATCGTACTGATCGTGCTCGTGTTGTTCGTCGCCCTGGTGGTGGCCAAATCGGTGGCCTTGGTGCCGCAGGCCGAGGCCGCGGTGATCGAGCGTCTCGGCCGGTACGCGCGGACCGTGTCGGGCCAGTTGACGTTCCTGATCCCCTTCGCGGACCGCATCCGGGCCAAGGTGGATCTGCGCGAACGGGTGGTGTCGTTCCCGCCGCAGCCGGTGATCACCCAGGACAACCTGACGCTGAACATCGACACCGTCGTGTACTTCCAGGTCACCAACCCGCAGGCCGCGGTGTATGAGATCAGCAATTACATCGTCGGCGTCGAGCAGTTGACGACCACCACACTGCGCAACGTCGTCGGCGGTATGACATTGGAGGAGACGCTCACGTCCCGTGACTCCATCAACGGGCAGCTGCGCGGCGTGCTGGACGAGGCCACCGGCCGGTGGGGTCTGCGCGTCGCCCGGGTCGAGCTCAAGAGCATCGATCCGCCGCCGTCGATCCAGGAGTCGATGGAGAAGCAGATGAAGGCGGACCGCGAGAAGCGGGCCACCATCCTCACCGCCGAGGGCCACCGGGAGTCGGCCATCAAGACGGCGGAGGGTGACAAGCAGTCCCGTATCCTCGCCGCGGAGGGCGCGAAGCAGGCGTCGATCCTCACCGCGGAGGGTGAGCGGCAGTCCCGCATCCTGCGGGCGCAGGGTGACCGGGCCGCCAAGTACCTGCAGGCGCAGGGCCAGGCGAAGGCGATCGAAAAGGTGTTCGCCGCAATCAAATCCGGCAAGCCCACCCCCGAACTCCTCGCCTACCAGTACCTGCAGACGCTGCCGCAGATGGCGCAGGGCGACGCGAACAAGGTGTGGCTGGTGCCCAGCGACTTCGGTGACGCCCTCAAGGGTTTCGCGAAGTCCCTCGGCGCGCAGGGGCAGGACGGCGTGTTCCGATATGAGCCGTCCACGACGGACGAGGATCTGCCGAAGCCCGAGGACGATTCGGAGGAGGTCGCCGACTGGTTCGAGACCAAGTCCGACCCGGCGATCGCGCAGGCTGTCCGGGCCGCGGAGGTCGAGGCCCGGCGCCCAGTCGACGGGCCGGGACCGCTCGCGAAGTCCGGTGGCGCCGACGAGCAGGCGCTGCATCCGGGTGATGTGCCGGGGCAGCTGCCGCCGCCCGTCCCCCCGCACGGGGACTGACGGAGTCCGACATCCGACCGCAGGCCCTACCCGGCCGCGGCGTAGCGGCGCAGCAACGGCCGGAGCACGCGGAAGAGCTGTTCGGGTGTGTGGTCGAGGTAGAAATGATCGCCCGCCATGATGCGCACCTCGGACAGCTGGGTGGTGTGCCGATTCCAGGCGTGGAGATCCCGCTCGCCGACCAGCGGATCGGCGTCCGCGCCGAGTACATGCACCGGGCAGGGGAGCGGTGGGTCTCCGGGATCGCGGTAGCCGGCGCAGAGGCGGAGATCGTTTCGCAGTGCGGGGAGACAGCGGCCTCGCCACGCCGGCCTGGCCGGGAGGTCGGTGGGCAGACCGCCCGTGGCGCGCAGCAACTCGATCAGTGCCGCGTCGTCCAAGTCGTCGACCGGCGGCAGCGGCGAGGGCAGGTGCGGCGCCGAGTACGCGGAGAGCAGCAGCGCCCGGGGGAGCGGATGCCCGGCCGCGCGACGACGGCACGCGAGCCGGTACGCCACCAACGCGCCCATGCTGTGCCCGAAGAAGACATGCGGCTCCGTGAGGTGGTCGGCGAGCTCGGACTCGAGCTCGGTGACGAGGGACTCGACGTCGGTGAACCCGGCCTCGCCGGCACGGCTCTCCCGGCCGGGCAGTTGCACGGGCCACACAGTCACGTGTGGGCTGACGGCGCGGTTCCAGTGACGGTACGTCGAGGCTCCGCCGCCGGCGTGGGGAAAGCAGAACAGCCGGAGGGGGCCGGGCACGGGGTTACGCCGCCGCGACGAGCTCTGCGAGCTCTTCGGCGAGAGCTGCCACCGTGGACCGGATCTGGTCCTCGGTGTGGCACGAGGTGACGAAGAAGCGCAACCGCGCGAGGTCTTCGGGCACCGCCGGGTAGAGGATGGGATTCACGTTGATGCCGCGCCGGAGCAGTGCGTTGGACAACGCGAGGGTGCGGAGTGAATCCCCGACGATGCAGGGGATGACCGGGGTGTCCTCGGTGTCCCCGGTATCGATTCCGGCGTCCGTGGCGAGCTGCAGGAAGAGCCGCGAGTTGCGACGCAACCGCTCGACCGCCTCGGGTTCGGCGCGCATCTGCCGGATCGCGGCCAGGGACGCCGCGGCATTCATCGGCGTCATCCCGACGCTGTAGACGAAACCGGGCGTCGTGTACTTCAGGAAGCGGATGAGCTCGGCGCTGCCCGCGACGTAGCCGCCGCAGCCGGCCAGGGCCTTCGACATCGTGCCGGACCACAGCTCCACGTCGTCGCGGTCGACGTCGAAGTGCTCGCCGATGCCCCCGCCGGTGGCACCGAGCACCCCGATGCTGTGCGCCTCGTCGATCATCATCAGCGCCTGATGCTTCTTCTTCACCGCGATCATCGCGGGCAGGTCGGGGATGTCGCCGTCCTGGCTGTAGACGCCCTCGATGAGGATGAGGACCCGCCGGTACTGCGAGCGGATCGCGGTGAGGAGGGCGTCCAGCGCGGCGTGGTCGTTGTGCGGGAAGGGGCGCCGGGTGGCGCCGGACAGTGCGCAGCCCTGCAGGATGCTGTCGTGCGCGAGACTGTCGTGGATGACCAGGTCACCCTCCCCGAGGAGATGACCGATGACCGTGACGTTGGTGGCGTGTCCGCTGACGAGGGCGATCGCGTCCTCGGTGCCGAGCAGGCCGGCCAGTTCGGCTTCGAGTTCGCGGTGGACCGGCTTCTCCCCGGACAGCAGCCGACTGGCCGAGCAGGAGCTGCCGTAGCGGGCGACCGCGTCCTGCACCGCCGACACGACGGCGGGGTGCCCGGACATGCCGAGGTAGTTGTAGCTGGAGAAGTTGACGACCTCCGCGCCCCCGATCGTCGACGTGTCCCGCGTGACGCCGTCGTTGACGAGGAAGTACGGGTTGGTGACACCGAGCCCCTCGGCCGTGTTCAGCCGGGCGGCGAGCGCCTGAACCTCCGGGAACTCCGCGATACGGAACTCGGGTGCCACCGCGGTGCGTAGGACCACCGGTTCCTGCGGGACGGACGGTTCCGGCGGCGGCGCGGCCGTGGGGGACCCGGGTGCGTGGTGCGCGGTCACATGCTCGATCACATCGCCGACAGTGCGGCTCGGTGAGAACCAGTGCGGTTCGACGACGAGACCGGGGAATGCGCGGCTCACCCCGCCGAACAGGTCGGTGATCATGATCGAGTCGAATCCGAGGTCGCCGACGATCGTCTGCGTCGCCTTCAGCGCCGCCGCGGGGAATCCGCTGACCCGGGCGACTTCCGCGCGCACCCTGGTCGCGACGTCGCCGACCGCTGTCGCGGGACCCGGCCCGACGCCCGGCGTCGCCGCCGGCACGGGGAGGGCTACTGCGGGAACGCCGTTGGCGGCAGCGGCGAGGACGGCGGCCTGTTCCCGGAAGAGCGCGATCAGTTGTTCCATGGTGGTGTCCTCGGGGTCGGGCGTCGTGTGGGCGGGTGCGGGGGTCGGCGCGGCCGCGGGTGCGTCGTCGGGTGTCCAGAAGCGGGCGGTGGTCGCGAACTCGTATCCGCTGAGCCGTCGGCGGACCCGGGCACCCGGTTCGTACAGCGCATCCCACGCGGGGTCGAGTCCGTCCCGGTACAGGGCGGCGACGGTGTCGGGGAGTTCGGTGCCGGTGGCGGCCGGACCCGGGCACGGTGCCAGGTGCCGCGCGGGCGAGTCCGGATGGGCGCGGGCGGTGAGCGGCAACAGGATTCGTGCGGGGCCCACCTCGATCAGGTGGGTCGGATCGCAGATCATCGCGGCCGCGGTGGCGTCCGCGAACCGCACGGTCGCCGTGATGTGGTCGGTCCAGTAGGCCGCGTCCATCGGCTCGTCGACGTCGAGCAGCCGCCCCCGTGTGGTCGAGAAGATCGGGATCTCGGGCGGTCGATACGTGCAGTCGGCGGCGACCTCCGCGAACGCGTCCTGCATCGGTGCCATGGCGGGGGAGTGGAAGGCATGCGAGACGGTGAGCCGGCGGACGAGAAGTCCGGCCGCGGTCAGTGCGGCGCCGAGGCGTTCGAGCGCGTCGGCCGCCCCCGACAGCACCACGTCCCGCGGCCCGTTCACCGCCGCCAGCGCGGCCGCGGGCTCGGCGGCGAGCAGGTCGGCGACCTCGTCCGGTTTGGCCCGGACCGCGAGCATCGTGCCGCCCGCGGGCAGTTGCTGCATGAGCCGTCCCCGCGCGACGATCAGCCGGCATGCGTCGTCCAGGCCGAACACTCCGGCGTGCGCTGCGGCCGCGTACTCGCCGACGCTGTGACCGACCAGCCATGCCGGTTCGATGCCCAGCTCGCCGAGTGTCCGGGCGAGCGCGTATTCGGCCGCGAACAGGGCGGGCTGCGCGAACTCCGTCCGATGGATCTCGTCCCCGGCATCGAACAGCATCTCCCGCACCGAGCGGCCCAGATGCGGCGTCATCCGCTCGTCCACGTCGGACAGTGCGCGCCGATAGGCGCCGTGGTGCTCGTGCAGCGCGCGGGACATTCCCGGGTACTGCGCGCCCTGACCGGTGAAGAGCCAGCCGATGCTCACGGGGCGGGCCGCGCCGGACAGCGACTCGAGCAGGTGTTCGTCGTCCGCGACAGCGCGCAGCGCCGCGACGGCCTCGTCCCGGTCGTGCGCGGTGAGCGCGAGGCGGTGGCGCCCGGATGCCTTGACCGTGTTGGTGCTCCAGCACACCCGGCCCAGGTCGGCAGCCGGACGGGCGAGCAGATCGTCGGCCAGGACGGCGGCGTTGCGGGCGAGGCCTTCCCGGTTGTTCGACGACAGGGTGAGCACGCCGCCACCGGCACTCGCCGCGGCGGGGTCGGTGGCGGGGTCGGTGGCGGGCGCGGAGGCCAGCAGCATGTGCGCGTTGGTGCCGCCGAGCCCGAAACTGCTGACGGCCCCGTGCACGTCGCCGCCGGGCAGCGTCATCGGCTCGGACAGGAGGCGGAGGCCGTTGTCCGCCAGGCGGAGTCGCGGGTTCGCGTCCTGCGCGTAGCGGCTGGGCGGTACCACGCGGTGGTGCAGGGACAGGGCCACCTTGATCAGGCCGGCCACGCCGGCCGCTCCCTCCGTGTGGCCGAGATTGCCTTTGATCGATCCGATCGCGCACGGCTGCGGCCGGGTCACCCCGTGGACGTGACCGAGGGCCTTGATCTCGATCATGTCGCCGAGCACCGTCCCGGTGCCGTGCGCCTCGAGGAACGCGACCTGGGCGGGCGTGACACCCGCACGCCGGTAGGCCGTCTCGACGACCTGCTGCTGGGCCCAGCGGTTGGGTGCGGTGATCCCGTTGCTGCGGCCGTCGTTGTTGACGGCGCTGCCCTCGATCACCGCGTAGATCGGCAGGCCCTCGGCCTGCGCGTCCTCGAGCCGGCGCAGCACGAGGACTGCGACACCCTCGCCGCGACCGATGCCGTCGGCCGTTCCGCTGAACGGTTTGCACCGGCCGTCCGGCGCGGACAGCCCGGCCTGGGTGTAGAAGACGTTCACCGTCGGGGTCAGAGTGAGGTTGACGCCCCCGGCGAGGGCCTGATCGCAGTCCCCGGACCGCAGCGCCGCGCAGGCCAGATGGATGGCGACGAGGGACGAAGAGCAGGCCGTGTCGATCGCCATGCTCGGGCCCTGCAGGTTCAGGTGGTAGGAGACCCGGTTCGCGGTCATGAAATAGCCGTTGCCGCTACCGAGTTGGGGGGTGATACGCGAGACGTCACGCATCTGGAGATTCCACTCGTTGGCCATGACGCCGACGTACACGCCGGTGTTCGACCCGGCCTGCGCCCGCGGGTCCAGGGCGGCGTCCTCGAACGCGCGCCACGCCGCCTGCAGCAGCAGGCGCTGTTGCGGGTCCATCGCCGCGGCCTCGCGGGGCGCGATGCCGAAGAATTCGTGGTCGAACGCGTCCGCGTCGGCGAGGAATCCGCCGCTGCGGTTGTTGACCGAGCCGGGACCACCGGCGGCGGCGTAGACGTCGTCCGCGTTCCATCGCCCGGCGGGGACGTCGGTGATTCCGTCGCCGCCGCCCATCAGCAGCGTCCACAACGCGTCGGCGTCGGGTGCCTGCGGAAAGCGGCAGTCGAGGCCCACGACGGCGACGTCGGTCATGAGGCCTTCCGGTACCGGCCTGCGGCTTCGTCGACGACGAAGACGGCCATCTCGGCGATGGTCGGATAGTCGAACACCACGGTGGGATCGAGTTCGAGGTCCCAGCGGTCCTCGATCTCGCCGCACAGGCTCACCGCGGATACCGATTCGATTCCCAGTTCGGCGAGCGGCAGGTGGGGGTCGACCTCGCGCACCGGTTGTTCGGTGTGGAAGGCCACCCTTCCGGCGAGCCAGTCGATGACGGGGGCGTGGTCGCGCGGGGTGCTCTGTTCGGGGATACGCATGGGTGTTCTCTCCTGGTCGGTGATGGGTGATGGGTGATGGGTGATGGGTGATGGGTGATCGGGGTCAGGCGGGCGCTGCGACGGCGGTGGTCCGGAGGCGTTGCACCGCCGGGTCGATCTCCTCGTGCAGCACCGCGTCGACGCGGGACTGCAGGAACGACGCGCGCATCGACCTGCGCTGGACCTTCCCGCTCGTGGTGCGGTGCACCCCGTGCCGGTCGACGAGCACCACGCTCGGCGCGTGGACGTCGAAGTCCCGGGCGACGGCGAGCCGGATCCGGCGTGCGAGGCCGGGCAGCGTCAGGTCGTCGATCAGCGCGGTCTTGACCTCGTGGATCACCAGCAGCCGCTCGTGCTGTCCGGTATCCATCGACAACACCACCCCGGCGGCACCGGTGAGCGCCGGATGCAGCTCCCGCACAGCCTCCTCGATGTCCTGCGGGTACAGGTTGCGGCCGTTGACGATCAGCAGGTCCTTCAGGCGGCCGGTGACGTAGAGGTGACCGTCGTCGTCGGTCACCCCGAGGTCGCCGGTGCGCAGGTACGGTCCGTCGCCGGCGAGGGTGGCGCGGAACTTTGCGTCGGTCTCGTCGGGCCGGTTCCAGTAGCCGGCGGCGACGCTGCCACCGGAGATCCAGATCTCCCCGACCCGGCCGTGCGGCAGCTCCCGGCCGGTGTGCGGGTCGACGATGCGGATGTCGCACCCGAACGGCCGGCCGCTGCTGACCAGCCGGACACCGCCGACCTTCCGGGTGAGCTCGTGGCGCTCCAACGCGGCTGCATCGACGTCGAGATAGCGTGGGGCGCAGCCCACCTCGCTCGCGGTGGCGAGCAGGGTCACCTCGGCCATCCCGTACGCGGTCAGGAACGCGCCCGCTGGGAAGCCGAAGGGCCCGAGCCGGTCGGTCACGGCGTCGAGGGTGCGTGGCCGGATGGGTTCGGCCCCGTTCAGCGCGACCCGCACCGAGGAGAGATCCAGCCCGGCCAGTTGGTCGTCGGAGATCCGGCGGGCGACGAGGTCGTACGCGAAGTTCGGGCCGAGGGTCATGTCGGCGCGGTACCGGTCGATCAGCTGCAGCCACCGCACCGGCCGCTTGAGGAAGGACATCGGCGACATGAACACGAGATTTCCGCCGACGTAGATCGGCAGCAGCAGCATCCCGATCAGCCCCATGTCGTGGAAGTGCGGGAGCCACCCGGCGCCGGTCACCGTGTCGTCGGCGCCGTTGGCGAGGGTCATGGCCGCGGCGTTGTGCAGCAGGTTGCCGTGGGTCACCATCACGCCCTTCGGTTCGCTGGTGGAACCGGAGGTGTACTGGAGGAAGGCCAGGGTGTCGCCGTCGAGGTCGGGGAGTCGCCAGTCGTCTGGATCGCCCGGTTCGGTGGTGTCGGTCGCGGCGACGGAGACCGCGGCGGCGAGCCCGGAGTCGCGGATCCAGGTGTCGAGCGGATCGGCGACCGCGGCGGTGGTCAGGACGAGGCGCACGTCGGCGTCCTCGAACATCGAGGCGACGCGCTGCATGCTGCGCACGTCGTGCGGGACGGGTGCGGGGACGGCGACCACCCCGGCGTACAGGCAGCCGAGAAACGCGCGGAGGAAGTCGATTCCGTCGACGTACAGCAGCATCACCGGGTGGTCGGCCCCGGGCCGCGCCGACAGCCACACCGCCAGTGCGCGGGCGTCCCGATCCAGGTCGCGGTAGGTCACTTCCTCGGCGACGAGTTCGCGGCCGACCTCACGGTGGTAGGTGTAGGACCGGTCGTCGCCGTAGATGGCGACCTGGGCGCGGACGTGTGACACGAAATCGGTAGGCACGAATGTTTTCTCCCTCGGACTGGACGAGTACGACTCTCGTCCGCGTCGGGATGGGATCCCACCGCCCTCAGGGCTGGTTCTGCGCACCCCCTGGGGTGAAAGTTCCGCACCGGTGGATGTCGCGGGACTGCTACGTGATGAGGGCGCGTCCCGTTCCGCACACCGCGATCGCCCAGAGCACGCTGGTGAACGTGCCGATGATGAATTGTTCCGATGCGTGCGGTTCGCGGAGTTCGGGGTAGCGGGCCAGTCCCTTGACCGCCAGGACGACGGCGATGCCCTCCGGCCAGGCCGCGAGGATCGAGGCCGCGACGGCGGCACGCTCGAGGAGTCCGATGATCCGTCCGCCGCGCAGCGGCCCGGCGTCGGGAGGGGGGTCGGAACCGGCGTCGGGCTGGCGGCGCGCGATCCGGAACGCGGCGAGCACGAGGGGTGCCCCGCCGGTGGCGGCGGCCGCCACACAGAGGACGAGGGTCGCGGCGAGGGCGAAGCCGGTGACCGGTGTGGTGGTGGAGGCGGCGAGCGCGGCGACGGCCAGGGCGAGTGCGACCACGATCGGCGCCGCCCACTGGGACATCCAGCGGGTGCGGGGCGCTGCGAGCGCCAGCGGTGCGACCGCGGCGACGCCGAGGGCGATGAGTGCGAGGGTCGTCACGTGTCCGCCTTGCGTAGGAGTCGTTCGGCCAGTCGTCGTCCGGCGGTCTCGACCTGCCAGCCGGCGGTGGAGAGTCGTTGGGAGACCGCCTGCTTGCTGATGCCCAGCGCGCGGGCAGCCTCGGTCTGGGTGGAGCCGTGCCGCATCTGCTCGACGGCCTCGCGGCCCTCCTCTGTGCGGCGCGCGACGAGGACCGCGACGAGGGTGAGGGCGGTGTCGGCGTCGGTGGCGCCGTCGGGGTCGGGGCCTTCGACGGCCACCCGGCCGGCGGCGTTCTTGGCGCGTTCGACGGCGACCCGTGCGGACTCGAACGCGGGGCCGCGCCCGGCCCGGGTCTCGGCGGGGAGGGGTTCTTCGACGGGGCCGGCGCCGATGCCGATACTCCAGTGTTCGCGTCCGACGAGGTCGAGTGCGAGGTCGACGACGGTGGCCGGGTCCGCGACCACGGCCTGGACCTCGTCGCCGGCGGTCCGCTGGAACGGGCGGACGAGGTCACGGCCGGCGAATTCGGTGAGGAGTTGGGCGACGCGGTCGACGTCGCGGCGGCTCCCGCGCTGGTCGACCGTCAACACGAACATGGGTCAAGGTTAGAAACTGGATACCAGGATGTCAAGACTCAAAGCTTGACTTGCGTGGTTCAAGGCTGCGTTATTGACTCGTCCTCGGCGGGGCAGCCGACGGGCACGTCCGGGATCGCGCCGCCGGACCCGTCCAGCGGCCGCCGGGAGTCCACGACCAGCCCGGCGATTCCGAGAACGATGCACGCCGCGGACAGCACGAGAAGTCCCGGCTTCGTCTCCCCGGTGAGGGCGTCGCCGAGAACGACGATGCCGATGGTCCCCGGCAGCACGCCGACCACCGTGGCCAGCACGTACGGGACCAACCGGATCGAGGACACGCCGGCGCAGTAGTTCACCACCGAGAACGGGACGAACGCGATCAGTCGCAGCGACCCGACGGCGAGCCAACCGCGCCGGGCGATCCGCTCGTCCACCCGGCGGATCGTCGGATTGGAGATGCGCTGCCACACCACGTCCCGGCCGACGGCGCGCACCAGGTAGAGGGCAATCACGGCACTCACCGTCGACGCCAGCACCGCGATCGCGATGCCCAGCCACGCACCGAACAGCAGACCGGCACTGAGCGTGAACACCGTGCGCGGGAACGGAAACACCGTCACCACGGCGTGCACGGCGAAGAAGACGAGAGGGAACGCCGGCCCGACCGACCGCGCCCACTCCCGCACCTGCAGCACGGACGGGTGCGGTGCCACCAGCGCAACGACGACCAGCGCGACTGCCAGTACAGCGACGCCGATCACCCTGCGGTCCCCGAGGCGTCTCTTCACAGGGCACCAGGCTACCCGGGTGACCGGTACGGGGCGCCGCGAGCGGGCGGTCAGGACGGGCGGCGGCGTCCGTCACGGTCGGGGTGTGACGACGTCCATCGACAATTCGGCCGTGACCAGGCCGTCGCATGTTCCGCGCCGCTCCCGCACGGTGAATCCGAGGAGATCGTCGAGCAGCACGGCGAGGATGCCGCCGTAGGCGGTGTGGGCGGTGTTCGGGGCGAGCGCACCGATGTCCATGCTCATACGATTGAGTGGTTCGCCGCGGTCGTCGACGTCCCGGGTCGGCGCGCCGAGACCGAACAACCGCTATGTGGCGGGGCGATCGGTGACCACCGGTTCGTGCGCAATGCTCATGACCTGAGGTTATTCATCGTGTGGTGATCCTCACGATAGGGGGCGCCGAACTGCGGCTAGCATCACAGTCACACAACGTATTGATCGATCGCTCATCAGGGAGAGGAAGCCGACACCGTGTCATTAGCTTCAGAAGCCGAGGAAGCTGCGCGGGCGTACGCCGACTGGCAGCGCTCCGTGGCCGGAGTCCTCGCGAAGTCGCGTCGGATCGACGCCGCGGAACTCGGTCCGGAACCCCAGAAGCTCCTCGAGACCGTCACCTACGACGGTGTCACCGTCGCGCCGCTGTACAGTCCGCGCGACGAGCGTCCGGAGCAGCCCCTGCCCGGCACCTTCCCCTACGTGCGTGGCGCGGACGCCACCCGGGACGTCAACGCGGGCTGGCTGGTCAGCGCCCGCTTCGGCGAGAGCGCGGAGGCGGCGGACGTCAACCGCTCCGTCCTCGACTCCCTGGAGAACGGTGTCAGCGCGCTGTGGCTCGCCGTCGGCGGCGACAACCTTCCGGTCCGGTCGCTGGAGACGGCGCTCGACGGGGTGCTCCTCGACCTGGCACCGCTCACCCTCGACGCCGGAACGGACGCACCGCTCGCGGCGCGGGCACTGTTCGCGTTGCTCGACGCGCGTGCTGCGGCGGGTGACGGGGTCACCGACCGCACCGCGGTCCGTGTCGACCTCGGGACCGCCCCGCTCACGAGCGCGTTCTCCGGTGCCGCCGACGTGGAACTCGGCGACGCGGTGGCCCTCGCAGCCGAGTCCGCGTCCCGCTCGGAGAGCGTGCGGGCAATCGCCGTGGACGGCACCGCATTTCACAACGCGGGCGCGTCCGACGCCGAGGAACTCGGCGCGGCGATCGCGGCGGGCCTCGAGTACCTGCGAGCCCTCACCGAGAGCGGCCTGACCATCGGGCAGGCGCTCGGGCAGCTCGGCTTCCGGTTCGCGGCCACCGACGACCAGTTCCAGACCATCGCCAAGTTCCGGGCGGCGCGGCTGGTGTGGGCGCGGATCGCCCAGGTGTGCGGCGCCTCCGACTTCGGCGGCGCCCCCCAGCACGCGGTCACCTCGGCCGCGATGATGGCGCAACGCGATCCGTGGGTGAACATGCTCCGCACGACGCTCGCCGCGTTCGGTGCCGGCGTCGGCGGCGCGGACGCCGTCACAGTGCTGCCGTTCGACGCCGCCCTGCCCGCCGGGGCGCTGGGTGTGTCGAAGACCTTCGCCGCGCGCATCGCCCGCAACACCCAGCTGCTGCTGCTCGAGGAATCGCATCTCGGCCGGGTGCTCGATCCCGCGTCCGGCTCGTGGTACGTCGAGGACCTCACCCAGCAGGTGGCGGCCAAGGCGTGGGGGTTCTTCCAGCAGATCGAGGCGGCGGGCGGCTACCTCGCCGCACTCGACGCGGGCCTGATCTCCGAACGCATCGCCGCTACCCGCGCCCAACGTGATTCGGACATCGCGCACCGCAAGACCACCGTCACCGGGGTCAACGAGTTCCCGAACCTCGCGGAGGCACCGCTGCCCGCGGGCGCCGCCGAGACCGGTAGCGTCGCCCGGTACGCCGCGGCCTTCGAGGCGCTGCGGGACCGCTCCGACGCCTACCTGGCGGCGCACGGTGCACGACCCGCCGTGTTCCTGGCCCCGCTCGGCCCCGTCGCCGAGCACAACGTGCGGACCACGTTCAGCACGAACCTGCTGGCGTCGGGCGGCATCGAGGCCCGCAACCCCGGTCCCCTCGCCATCGGTGACGGCAGCATCGCCGCCGCTGCGAAGGACTCCGGCGCCGGCATCGCGGTGATCTGCGGTACCGACAAGCGGTACGCCGCCGAAGCCACCGCCGCGGTGGAGGAACTGCGCGCGGCCGGTGTCGGCACCGTGCTGCTCGCCGGCCCGGAGAAGGTCGTCGCCGACGCGGACGGCCCCACCCGGCCCGACGGATTCGTCACCGCCCGTATCGACGCAGTGTCGGTCCTGTCCGGCCTGCTCGACACCATCGAGAGCTCGAGTGACTCCTCGGGCGACACAGGGAGCAAGAAGTGACTACTCGCGAGGTCAAGCACGCGATCGGCAGCTTCGCCGAAGTGCCACTGGAGGATCCGCAGTTTCCGCAGCCGTCCGCCCCGACGCCGGAGCAGACGGACGGGCTGATCGCGTCCGCCGCGGCGGCGAACCACTACAGCCCGGAACAGGTGGTGTGGTCCACCCCCGAGGGCATCGACGTCAAGCCGGTCTTCACCAAGGCCGACCGTGATGCCGCCGAGGCGGAGGGCTACCCGGTGGGCAGTTTCCCGGGCGCAGCACCGTTCGTGCGCGGCCCGTACCCCACCATGTACGTGAACCAGCCGTGGACGATCCGCCAGTACGCGGGCTTCTCCACCGCCGCCGAATCCAACGCCTTCTACCGCCGCAACCTCGCGGCCGGGCAGAAGGGTCTGTCGGTGGCGTTCGACCTGGCGACGCACCGCGGCTACGACTCCGACCATCCGCGGGTGCAGGGTGACGTGGGCATGGCCGGGGTGGCGATCGACTCGATCCTGGACATGCGTCAGCTGTTCGACCACATCCCGCTCGACAGCGTCAGCGTCTCGATGACCATGAACGGTGCGGTGCTGCCGATCCTCGCGCTGTACGTCGTGGCCGCCGAGGAGCAGGGTGTCGCCCCGGAGCAGCTGGCCGGAACCATTCAGAACGACATTCTGAAGGAGTTCATGGTCCGCAACACCTACATCTATCCGCCGAAGCCGTCGATGCGGATCATCTCCGACATCTTCGCGTACACCAGCGCGAAGATGCCGAAGTTCAACTCGATCTCCATCTCCGGCTACCACATCCAGGAGGCCGGGGCCACCGCCGACCTGGAGCTGGCGTACACCCTCGCGGACGGTGTGGAGTACATCCGCGCCGGCCTCGACGCCGGCATGGAGATCGACAAGTTCGCGCCCCGGTTGTCGTTCTTCTGGGCGATCGGCATGAACTTCTTCATGGAGGTCGCGAAGCTGCGGGCGGGTCGCCTGCTGTGGAGCGAACTGGTCGCGAAGTTCGAACCGAAGTCCGCGAAATCGTTGTCGCTGCGCACCCACTCGCAGACGTCGGGCTGGTCGCTGACCGCGCAGGACGTCTACAACAATGTGGCCCGCACGTGCGTCGAGGCGATGGCGGCGACGCAGGGGCACACCCAGTCGCTGCACACCAACGCGCTCGACGAGGCCCTCGCCCTGCCGACGGACTTCTCCGCCCGCATCGCCCGCAACACCCAGCTGCTGCTCCAGCAGGAGTCGGGGACCGTCCGTCCCATCGACCCCTGGGGCGGATCGCACTACGTTGAGTGGCTCACCCACCAGCTGGCCAACCGGGCCCGCGCACACATCGCCGAGGTCGAAGAGGCCGGCGGCATGGCGCAGGCGATCAGCGAGGGCATCCCGAAGCTGCGCATCGAGGAGGCCGCGGCCCGCACGCAGGCCCGCATCGACTCCGGCCGGCAGCCGCTGATCGGCGTCAACAAGTACGTGCCGGACGAGGCCGACGAGATCGAGGTCCTCAAGGTCGAGAACTCGCGGGTCCGCAAGGAGCAGCTCGAGAAGCTGGACCGGCTGCGCGCCGACCGCGACTCGGACGCCGTCGAGGCGGCGCTGGCCGACCTGAGCCGCGCCGCGGCCACCACCGAGGGCGGCATGGAGAACAACCTCCTGGCCCTCGCGATCGACGCGGCCCGCGCGAACGCCACGGTCGGCGAGATCTCCGAGGCGCTCGAAAAGGTGTACGGGCGTCACCAGGCCGAGATCCGGACCATCAGCGGTGTGTACCGGGACGAGGCCGGAAAGGTCGACAACATCAACAAGGCAACGGAACTCGTCGAGAAGTTCGCGGAGGAGGAGGGCCGGCGTCCCCGGGTCCTCATCGCCAAGATGGGGCAGGACGGCCACGACCGCGGGCAGAAGGTGATCGCCACGGCCTTCGCGGACATCGGATTCGACGTGGACGTGGGACCGCTGTTCCAGACCCCGGAAGAGGTCGCCAATCAGGCGGCCGACAACGACGTCCACGTGGTCGGTGTGTCGTCGTTGGCCGCAGGTCACCTCACGCTGGTGCCTGCGCTCCGGGAAGCCCTCGCGGCGGTGGGACGTCCCGACATCATGATCGTGGTCGGTGGCGTCATCCCGCCCGGCGACTTCGCCGAACTGTACGAGGCGGGTGCCGCCGCGATCTTCCCGCCCGGGACGGTCATCGCGGACGCCGCCAGCGGTCTGCTCGAGAAATTGGCCGAGCAGCTCGGCCACGACCTGACGGGCACCCCGGAATAGCATGGGGCGGCCTCCAGTCGACATCGATGCCCTCGCCCGGGCTGTGCGCGCCAACCAGCGCGCCGGCCTGGCGAAGGCCATCACCCTGGTCGAATCCACCCGGACCGACCACCGTGAGGCGGCGCAGCGGCTGCTGCTCGAGCTGCTGCCGGAGTCGGGGAAGGCACACCGGGTCGGTATCACCGGGGTGCCCGGCGTCGGGAAGTCCACGTTCATCGACGCGCTCGGGATGCACCTGATCGGGCAGGGGCACCGGGTGGCGGTCCTGGCCGTCGACCCGTCGTCGACGCGCACGGGCGGGTCGATCCTCGGCGACAAGACGCGGATGGCGCGCCTGACCGTCGAGAAGGACGCCTACATCCGGCCGTCGCCGACGTCGGGCACCCTCGGCGGTGTCGCGAAGGCAACCCGCGAGACGATCGTGCTGCTCGAGGCCGCCGGATTCGACGTGATCCTCGTCGAGACGGTGGGCGTCGGGCAGTCCGAGGTGACGGTCGCGAACATGGTGGACTGCTTCTGCTTCCTCACCCTGGCCCGCACCGGCGACCAGTTGCAGGGCATCAAGAAGGGTGTCCTCGAACTCGCCGACCTCGTCGCCGTGAACAAGGCGGACGGCAAGCACGAGCGGGAGGCGAAGGGCGCCGCCCGGGAACTCGCGGGTGCGCTGCGGCTGATCTACCCGCACGACGCCGTCTGGACGCCGCCGGTGATCACGATGAGCGGGCTCGAGGGTGTCGGTCTCGAGGACTTCTGGAACACCGTCTGCCGGCACCGTGAGGTGCTGACCGCGGCCGGCCAGTTCGAGGAGAACCGGCGCCGCCAGCAGGTGGACTGGACGTGGACGATGGTCAACGACCAGCTGCTGCGCCGGCTCGCGTCCAACACCCGGGTCAAGGCGATCCGCGGCGACGTCGAACAGCGGGTGCGGGACGGTTCCCTGACGGCGGCGCTGGCCGCCGCCGAGATCCTCGACGCGTTCGACGGAACGGACGCGTCAGCCGACTGATTTCGCGAAGCGCCCGACCCGGTCGACGAGATCGTCGAAGAACGCGGCCGGGTCGGTGCTCACCGCGATGTCGACGTTGGGTTCCCGGTTCCAGTGACCCGCCCAGTCGGCGACCGTGGTGCCCCGGGTGAGCCGGCCGTGCAGTTCGACGTCGACGGTGGCCGGACGGGTCCTTGTGATCGCCGGATTCAACGCCACGGCCGCCGCGAACGGGTCGTGCATGTGCGCCAGGAAACCCTGATCGTGCGTGCGGTGAAAGTCCATGTAGAACCGGATGGCGTCGGACAGGTGCCGGATCACCGGGTTGGACGCGGTCGAGCGCACCTGCGGTCCGTCGTCGGGGGAAATGATCTCGGCGGGTGCGCTTCCCGCCGCCTCCGCCAGCCGCCGGACGTGCTCCGGTGTCATCTCGATCGTCTCGGTGACGTCCAGCCCGCACAGGATCGGACGCCTGCCCTCCGGCAGCCCGGAGAACGCGTCGAACACCTCCTTGGCCGCCTCCGGATCCACCGACACGTTCCATTCGCTGGTGGGGGTGGTGTTGCCGGGGTGGTTGAACGCCCCGCCCATCACGACCAGGCGCCGCAGCAACCGGGGCAGTGCAGGTTCCTCGCGGATCGCGAGGGCCAGGTTCGTCAGCGGTCCCGTCACCAGCCCGGTCAGCTCGCCCGGATGGGCGCGAACCAGGTCGACCCACAGGGTGGTGGCGTCCCGCTCCGACAGCGACCGCCCGGACGGGGGAAGGACGGCGTACCCGATGCCCTGGGGTCCGTGCGTGTCCTCGGTGGTGCGCAGCGGGCAGTCCAGCGGCACCGGGGCGCCGAGCGCCACCTCGATGTCGGGTGCGCCGCACAGGGCGAGCCAGTTCAGGTTGTTCGCCGCGACCTGCTCGACGGGCACATTGCCCGCGGTGCTGGCGATGCCGGCGATCTCGGCCTCCGGGCTGGCCAGCAGGTACAGCAGGGCGAGCGAGTCGTCGATGCCGGTGTCGACGTCCACGATCAGCCGGTGTGCCGGGGCGCTCATGCGACGCGCACCGCGGGACGGTGCAGGACCGGGAAGTTCACCGATCGGGCGATGAAACACTTCTCGTGCGCCCGGGTGTGCAGATCTCCGGCGCGCGCGGCCATCGACTCGTCGGCCACCGTCACGACCGGCGCCAGCACGACCTCGGTGAATTCGCCTGCACCGCCCGGATGTTCGGACATGGTCCCGGTCGGCTCGTCGCGGTAGTCGACCACCACCACGCCGGCCGCCGCGGCCAGCCCCAGGTACCACAGCATGAGGCACTGCGACAGTGAGGCGACCAGCAACTCCTCGGGGTTCCACCGCGTCGGGTCGCCGAGGAACGACGGGTCGGAGCTGCCCTGTACATCGGGTTTCCCGGCCGCCGCGATCACGTGGTCCCGGTCGTAGGCGTCCGGGCCCGACGTTCCCGCGCCGCGGTTGCCGGTCCAGGTGACCGTCAGCGTGTAGTCGTGTGTGCTCACCCGACCATTCTTCACGGCCGCGCGATGAGTTTCGCGGGCGGGCACGGTCTGCTTGCGTAGAGCACGACACCGCGACCGAAGGAGACGGACATGGCACGGGACACGGCACCGGACTGGGTCGCAGGGGAGCGGCGCGACCTGGCGTCGATGCTGGCGGGACTGACGCCGGAGCAATGGGACGCGCCGTCGCTGTGCGCGGGGTGGCGCACCCGGGAGGTGATCGCGCACATCACCACGCCGTACCGCCTGTCGACGGCGCGGATCCTGCTGAAGATGGTGAAGGCGCGCGGCAACTTCAACCGGATGTCGGACGCGCAGGCCCGCGAGGACGCACGGACCCTGACCGCCGACGCGCTGCTGCACACGCTGGAGGAGAACGTCGCGCACCCGTGGAAGCCGCCGGGCGGCGGCTTCGAGGGGGCACTGTCCCACGACGTGATCCACGGTCTCGACGTGTCGGTGGCGCTCGGCTTGGGCAGGCGGGTCCCGGACGACCGCCTCGACCGGGTCCTCGGCGGCGTCGGCCCGAAGCATATTAAGTACTTCGGCACCGACCTGGCAGACGTGCAGTTGACGGCGGACGACCGAGCCTGGACCTTCGGTGCGGGCGCGCCGCTGCGCGGTTCCGCCCAGGACCTGCTCCTCGTGCTGTGCGGACGCCGGTTGCCGCCGGGACATCTGACGGGGGAACCGAGCCCGCGGTTCACGGCGACGGTGTGAGACCGGACCAGGCGGGGGCGTCGCCGCCCCAGGGCCGAGCCGGGAACGGGTAGTCGTCGAACTCGGCCAGGGCGGGCCGGGTGGTCACCAGGTCGCCGTGCGCGGTGAGGCACCGGGGCCCGGGCACCGCGGTCGGCGACGGATCCTCGGATCGGCCGTCGGCGGTCAGCAGCCACGCGCCGGTGCGGGCGAGTGACACGTCGACGGAGCGGCCGCGTCCGTCGACGTGCCCGGCGGCGAGGGCGTCGACGATGCCGGCGGCGAGCAGATAGCCGGTGGCGTGATCGAGTGCCTGCGCGGGAAGCGTGCCCGGGGTGTCGCCGCCCTCGATCGTCGCGATCCCCGACGCCGCCTGGACGATGCTGTCGAAGCCGCGGCGGTGCGCCCAGGGGCCGGAGCCGCCCCACGCGCACACCCGTCCCCGCACCAGACGGTCGGGGGCGTCGTCGAGCAACCCGTCCAGCGCGCCCGGACGATACCCGGTGACGACCACGTCCGCCTCGGCGAGCAGGCTGTCCCACACCGGCCTGCCGCCGGCGGACCGCACATCGAGCAGCGCGGACCGCTTGCCCTGCCCCGTGTCGAGGTGCTGCACGACGATTTCGGGGATCGACGGCGGATCGATCCGCAGCACGTCGGCGCCGAGCAGCGCCAGCGTGCGGGTGGCGACGGGACCGGCGATCACCCGCGTCAGGTCGAGGACCTTCACCCCCGCCAACGGCCCCCGGTCGGATTCCCGGTGGGAGCGGCGGTGCCGTGTCCGGGGACGGGAGCTCTCGGCGTGCACCACGGTGGACACGAGATCTCCGGACGCCGCCGCCGCACCCTGCGGGCTCGCCGCCCACTCCGCCGCGGTCCGCACGCGCACGGCGATCGCCTGCGCCGCGGCGGCACGGTCCTCGACGTCGGCGGCGGACAGGCCCCCGATCCGGGCGGCCACCGCGTCGCGGCCGGCGTCGTCCGAGAGGTCGAGTGCCGCCAGCAGTTTCGCCCGGTGGTGCGGGTAGTTGGCGTGGGTCCGCACCCAGCCGTCCGCGGCCGCGAAGAACCCCGACAGCTCCGCGAAACCGGACACCGGGGCCCCCGATACCCGCAGCAGGCGGTCGCTCGCGAACGCGGCGGCGATCCGCTCGGGATCGAGCCGCCACGGCCGGGGGTCACGGCCGTGCGCGCTGTCGAACCGGTCGACGGCGCCGGTGAGCGCGGCCACCGAACCGGCCGCCAGCGCGAGGACGGGTAGGCGGGCCGCCAGGTAGTCGCCGGGGTCGCCGTAGTCGATAACGGTGGGGATCATCCGAAACTGACCCGGTCCAGCCAGAAGTCGAGCAATGCCGCGTCGCCGAGGATCTCGATGCCGGGGCCGCGGGGGTCGCGCCGCCTGTAGATCACGAGCAGGAGGTCGGTGAGGGGGCCGCGCACGGCGACCGCCGACTTCTCGTGCGCCCGGCGCCAGTCGAGGGCGTCGCCGGTGAGGTCGACGACCCATTCCGCCTCCGCCTCGGGTGCGGTGTCGGTGGCGTGGAAGTGAAGGGTGCGGCCGGGGCCGAGCAACTCCCGCATCCACGGGTGGAAGTCGAAATGCATCGGCAGCGCACCGAGCCACATCCACTCGTCGACGGCGTCGACCGCCACGTCCTCGTCGACGGTGAACTCCGCCCCGAGGGCCAGGGTCGCGTCGGACCGGTGGACGAGCGTCTCGTGCGTGAACCGGCGCGCGTAGAACGTCGCCGTGCCGTCGGGCACCGGTTCGGTGCGCACCGCGGCGTCGGGTCCGGCGGACCGCAGGGTGTCCGCGAGGCGCGCGCCGCCGTCGACGAGCCAGGGGACGAGGACAGCCGGGTCCTCGTTCGCGTAGGGGGAGAGGTCGCGGAAGTGCTCGTCGGGCACCGGCTCCGTCGCCTGGGTGCGGACGGTCTCCTCCGCCCAGCGCTGGCCGCCGCCGAGGTGCCGCACCAGCTGCCCGACGTTCCAGCCGGGGCACGAGGGCACCGGCACCGTCATGTCCGCGCCCTCGATGGTGGCGGCCAACAGTGCGGTCTGCGTGACGATCTCGGAACAGTAGCGGTCGAAGCCCGTGCGAGTCATGGGATCACGGTAGCGAGCAACCGGCGGCACCGGTCGCGCAATGCGGCACGAAGCGGTGAGGCGCGGGCGGCCAGCGCGGACTGCTCCCGGACGTACTCGGCGCGGCCGTGCGGGGTCTCGATCGGGATCGGGGTGTACCCGTAGGCGGTCAGGTCGTACGGGCTGGCCCGCATGTCGAGTTCGCGTGCGGCGAGCGCCAGCGCGAAGCAGTCGACGGTCAAGTCCGAGTCGATCATCGGCGCCAGCTTGTAGCAGTACTTGTACAAATCCATGGACGCGTGCAGGCACCCGGGCTGCTCCCGCCCGAGCTGGTCGGCCCGGGTCAACGGCAGACTGTTCCGCGGTTCGGCGGCGGGGGTGAAGAACCGGAACGCGTCGTAGTGGGTGCAGCGCAGCTGCAGCGACTCCACGACGGAGTCGGTGCCGCCCGGCCCGAGCCGGAGCGGGACACTGCCGTGCCGAACCTCGTCGGAGCGGTAAACCATCGCCCACTCGTGCAGGCCGAAGCAGGACAGGTGGGTGGGACGCCCGGCGGTCGCCTCCATCAGTCGTGCGGTGAAGGCGACCGTGTCTGAGCGGCGCTGCAGGAACCCCGGGTCGACGGTGACACCGGCGTCGGTGCGGTGATACCCGCGGAGTTCGGCGTACTCCTCCCCACCGGAGAGGACCGTTCCCCACCCGGGGTGCCAGCGCAGCAGCTGATTCGGCCGAAAGCTGTAATAGGTGAACAGGAAGTCGATCACCGGATGGGTTTCGCCGCGTTCCCGGCGCTCCAGGTGCGGTCCGATCAGCGCGGACACCCTCGCCCGGTGCTGGTCGCGGCGAGGGATCCACTCCGACACGTCCAGAACGTCCATCCGATCAGCTCGCTCGCTGTCCCGGATTGACACCGTTGACCCGGTGGGTGCCGTCGCGGACGGTGCCCACGTATTCCTCGACGAGGTCCTCGAGGGCGACGATGCCGACGATCTGCCCGGACGGGTCCGCCGCCGCCCCCAGGTGGGAGCTGGCGCGCCGCAGACTCGCCAGGGCCTCCGCGAGCGGGGTGGTGGTCGACATGCGCGGCAGCGGCCGGATGTCCGACCGCGGGATCACGGTGTCGGGTCCGGCCTCCTCGTCGAGGATGTCGTCGAGCACGTCCTTGAGGTGCAGGTACCCGACCAGTGAGCCGTCGTCGGCGCGCACCGGGTACCGGGAGTACCCGGTCTCGACGACTGCCTGCTCGATGGCGCCGAGCCGGGTTCCGCCCTCCGACAGGGGGATGGTCCGGGCCTTCTCGAGGGGGATCATCACCTCGCTGACCGTGCGGTCGGTGGTCTCCAGCGCCTGGGTGAGCCGACGGTGCTCCTCCGCGTCGATCAGTCCCTCGGAACGGGATTCGCCGATCATCTCGGACAGTTCCACCGCCGACACGGTGACGTCGAGTTCGTCCTTCGGCTCCACCCGCAGCAACCGCAGCGTCAGGTTGGCGCACAGGTTGTAGAAGGAGATCAGCGGGCGGGCCAGCTTGATGAACAGAAGGTGCACCGGGACCAGCAGCATCGCCGTCTGCTCCGGGCCCGCGAGTGCGATGTTCTTCGGCACCATTTCGCCCAGCAGGATGTGCAGCACCACGACCAGCGCCAGCGAGATCGTGAACGCCATCGGGTGCAGCAGCCCGGCGGGCAGGCCCACCGCGTGGAGCGGCACCTCGAGGAGATGCGCGATCGCCGGTTCGGCGACCTTGCCGAGCAGGATCGAGCAGATGGTGATGCCGAGCTGTGCGGCCGCCAGCATCAGCGACAGGTTCTCGCCCGCCGTGATCACGGTGCGGGCGCGTTTCTTGCCCTGCGACTCCAGGGCCTCGAGCCGGTCGCGGCGGGCCGAGATCAGCGCGAACTCGGCGCCGACGAAGAAGGCGTTGCCCGCCAGCAGCACGAAGGTGAGCAGCACACCGAAGAGGTCACTCATCGTCGTCCTCCTCGGTGTCGGTGTCGCCGGTCTCGTCGGGCTTCGGGGTGAGCAGCACCCGGTCGATGCGCCGGCCGTCCATGTGGGTCACGGTGGCGACCCACCGGCCACCGGGGTCGTGTGCGCCCTCGTGCAGTGGGAGTGCCACCTCGTCGCCCTCGTCGGGAATCCGGCCGAGCTCGGTGAGGACGAGTCCGCCGAGGGTTTCGTACTCACCCTCGGGTGCGGTGTAGCCGGTGGTGTCGGAGACCTCGTCGACGCGGAGGAGCCCGGAGCAGGACCAGCCGTCACCGACCCGCTGGACGTCGATCTCCGATTCGTCGTGTTCGTCGCGGACGTCGCCGACGATCTCCTCGATCAGGTCCTCCATCGTGACCATCCCGGCGGTGCCGCCGTACTCGTCGACGACGAACGCGACCTGCATGCCGTCGGACCGGATCCGCTCCATCAGGGCGTCACCGTCCAGGCTGGAGGGCACCACCGGGACCTTCTGGGCGAGTGAGTTGAGGCGGGCGGTGCGCCGGCGGTGGGCGGGCACCGCGAACGCGTGCTTGATGTGGACGACGCCGACGGCGTCGTCCAGGTCGCCGTCGACGACGGGGAAGCGGGAGAACCCGGTGCGGGAGGCGGTGTCGATCAGGTCGGCGACCGTGTCCGTGGTGGACAGGGTCTCGATCTTCACGCGCGGGGTCATCAGCTCCTCCGCGGTGCGTTCCCCGAACCGCAACGAACGGTTCACCAGCAGCGCCGTGCCCTTGTCGAGGGCGCCGCGCTGCGCGGACGTCCGCACGAGCGAACCGAGTTCCTGCGGCGACCGCGCCGACCGGAGTTCCTCGGCCGGTTCGATGCCGAGGCGTCGCACCAGCCAGTTCGCGGATCCGTTTAGCCCGTTGATGGCCCACTTGAAGATGAGGGAGAACGCCGCCTGCATGCCGGCCGTCGCACGCGCCGTGGGCAGGGGGTGGGCGATGGCGAGGTTCTTCGGCACGAGTTCACCGAACACCATCGAGAACGACGTAGCGAGGACGAGGGCGATCACCAACGACGTTGCGGCGGAAGCGGATTCGCTGAACCCGATCGCGGACAGCACCGGGGTGATGAACCGCGCGAGAACCGGTTCGGACAGGTAGCCGGTGATCAGCGTGGTGATGGTGATGCCGAGCTGCGCCCCGGACAGCTGGAAGGACAGGGTGCGGTGGGCGTGCTGCACCTGCCGGGCCCGGCGGTCACCGTCGCGGGCGTGCGAGTCGACGGTGCTGCGTTCGAGGGCGGTGAGGGAGAACTCGGCCGCCACGAACAACGCGGTACCCGCGGTCAGGGCGAGAAAGCCGAGCAGAGCGAGAATGCTGAGCGCGATGTCCATGTGTCATCGCCGCCGAGCTGCGGAACGGGGGTCGCCGGGTTTGTCACCCGGCTCGCTAGAGGAGCCCTCCGAACCGGCGGAATCGGAGTCCGATTCCACGGAGCAGGAGGGGACGACACTCCCGGAGACGGCAGGTGGAGCGCTTGCTTCGTGTGTGGGTGCCGCGGGCACCGGAGTCCTCTCGTTCGGCCTCGACGGCCAGGAAGGGTCCGGCGCCGAGAACTGGTGTGGTTGAGCGACCCATAATACCGGTGGATGTCCGGTTCCGTGGAACAGGACACCCACCGGCACATCAGGATGCGGTTGTCACCAGCCGGCCGGCAGCGGGCGGCCCTCGGCGAACCCGGCGGCGGACTGCACACCGAGCACCGCCCGCTCGTGCAGTTCCGCCAGCGTCCGCGCGCCCGCGTACGTGCACGTGCTGCGCACACCCGAGCAGATGTGGTCGATCAGGTCCTCTACGCCGGGACGTTCCGGGTCCAGGCGCATCCGGGAACTTGAAATACCCTCCTCGAACAGGCCTTTCCTGGCACGGTCGAACGCGGTGTCCGTGGCGGTGCGCGCCGCGACCGCACGCTTGGAGGCCATGCCGAAGCTCTCCTTGTACACATTGCCGGACTGGTCCACCCGCAGGTCGCCGGGCGACTCGTAGGTGCCCGCGAACCACGACCCGATCATCACGTTCGACGCGCCCGCGGCGAGCGCGAGAGCGACGTCGCGGGGGTGACGGACGCCTCCGTCGGCCCACACGTGGGCACCCATCGCGCGGGCCTGCGTGGCGCATTCCTCGACGGCGGAGAACTGCGGCCTGCCCACCCCGGTCATCATCCGCGTGGTGCACATCGCGCCCGGTCCGACACCGACCTTCACGATGTCGGCGCCGGCGTCGATCAGGTCCCGGGTGCCGGCCGCGGACACGACGTTGCCGGCGACCAGCGGAACACCGAGGTCGGCCTTCTTCAGTGCGCCGAGGACGTCGATCATCTTCTGCTGGTGGCCGTGCGCGGTGTCGACGACCAGCAGGTCGGCCCCCGCGTCCACGAGGGCGCGGGCCTTCGCGGCGACGTCGCCGTTGACGCCGACGGCCGCGGCGACCCGCAACTTCCCGTTGCCGTCGACTGCGGGCTGGTAGATGCCGTCCCGGATGGCGCCGGTGCGGGTGAGGACCCCGGCGAGGGTGCCGTCGGGGTGGACGATCACGGCGAGGGAGTCGTGCTTGCCCTCGAGGAGTTCGAACACCTCTCGCGGCGACGCGGAGTCGGGGGCGGTGACGAAGTCGGTGAGCGCCACCGAGCGCAGTCGCGCGAACCGGTCGACGTCCGTGCAGGACGCCTCGGTGACGACACCGACGGGGCGGTCGTTCTCGACGACGACCACGGCGCCGTGCGCCCGCTTCGGCAGCAGCGCCAGGGCGTCGGACACGGCGGCGTCGGGACCGAGCGTGACCGGGGTGTCGGCCACCAGGTGCCTGCTCTTGACGAACGACACGGTCTCCGCGACGGCGGGCGCCGGAAGGTCCTGGGGGAGAACCACCAGGCCGCCGCGGCGGGCGACCGTTTCCGCCATGCGGCGACCCGAGACCGCCGTCATGTTGGCGACGACGATCGGAATGGTGGTGCCCGATCCGTCCGAGGTGGCCAGGTCGACGTCGAATCGCGACGTGACCTCGGTGCGGTTCGGCACCAGGAACACGTCGTCGTACGTCAGGTCATAGGGAGGGCGATGCCCGTCGAGGAACTGCACATGTCAGGACGATACCGGGGAAGTTGCGGCGGTGTCGGATGTCCGCTGGGCCTGCGACCTCGACAGTCCGATCGTGGCGACCAGCATCACCGCGACCGCACAGCCGACCACCACCAGTCCGGGGCCCGCGACCCGCAGCCGCTCGTCGAGGACGGTCATGCCGAGGAAGACGGCGGCGAGTGGTTCGGCGATGGTCAGCGCGGGCAGCGACGCGGACAGCGGCCCCACCTGGAAGCCGCGCTGCTGCAGGTACACCCCGGCCAGGCCGGCGGCGACGAGCGCCCACGCCTGCCAGCTGCTCAGGACCGCCCACAGCCCGCGGGGGACGAGTTCGACGACGTACTTGGTGAACGCGACCGCCACCCCGTACAGGATGCCGCCCGCCCCGCCGAGCAGCAGCGCCCGCCATCCGGGGTCGATCTTCGACATCCCCGCGGCGGCCGCGGCCGCCACCACGGCGAGGAGGATACCGAGCGGCACCACCCATTCGCGGAACGGGGCGTCGATGTTGCCTTCGGTGGGGTCGCCGATCACCAGGAAGATCGCGAGCGCGACGGCCAGCGCGACGGCGAGGGCCCAGGTGGTGCGGCTGAGCCGGTACCCGGAGAACTTCGCCGACAACGGCAACGCGAACAGCAGCGCCGTCACCAGCAGCGGCTGCACCACGAGCACCGATCCGAGCGCCAACGCCACCGCCTGCATCGCGTAACCGCCGCCGTCTCCGACGAAGCCGGCCCACCAGCGGGGACTGCGCAGCAGGGTGGTCATCAACCCGGCGTCCTCGGGGACCGCGGACGCCGCACTCTGCTGAGCGACCGACGCGCACGCGAACAGCAGCGCCGCGATCAGGGCGCACACGATCGACGCGAACGGCAGGGACATGCCTCTCAGTGTGCCCCGCGGTTGCGGTGTCCGTGCGGAGTTGACGCAGGTCCGGGTTTCCGACCGCGTCGGGCCCCGGCCCGCGGTGCTCCGCCGTCCCCGGGGCGGCCGTGGCGGGCCGGGCGACCCCCGGTGTCGTGCGCCTGCCTGCCCTTCTTCGGGGTGTCCTGCGCCGGTGCCCGGGTGTCGGGCGCGGGGACCGCCTTCCCGGTGGGGCGGCGGGCGCCGGTGATCTCGCCCAGCACCGTGTCGCCGGGCCGCACCCACACGCCGTCCACCTCGATCCCGGCCTTACGGGTCAGCTTCTCCACCTCGGCGCGTTCGTCCTCGGTGACGAGGGTGACCACGACGCCGGACTCGCCGGCGCGGGCGGTGCGTCCCGCGCGGTGCAGGTAGTCCTTGGGGTCGGCCGGGGGATCGACGTGGACGACGAGCGAGATGTCGTCGACGTGGATGCCCCGCGCCGCCACGTCGGTGGCGACCAGGACCGGGGTGGTGCCGTCGGCGAACGATGCGAGGGTGCGGGTGCGGTTGTTCTGCGCCTTGCCGCCGTGTAGGGCGCCCGCGGAGATGCCCGCCTCGTGGAGTTGCTGCGCGAGCCGGTCCACCCCGTACTTGGTGCGCACGAACATGAGGGTGCGTCCCGCGCGTGAACCGATATGTGCCACAACGGATCTCTTGTCGGCCCTGTCGACGAACAGCAGGTGGTGGCGCATGGTGCTCACCGACGCGGTGACCGGCGCCGTCGAGTGGGTGACCGGGTCTCGCAGGTACCGCCGGACGAGGGTGTCGACCTCCCCGTCGAGCGTCGCCGAGAACAGCAGCCGCTGACCGTCCGCCGGGGTCTTGTCGAGGATCTTCGTGACCTGCGGCATGAACCCCAGTTCGGCCATGTGGTCGGCCTCGTCGAGCGCCAGCACCGTCACGTCGTCCAGCGACACCGACCCCTCCGCCATGTGGTCGGCGAGGCGCCCCGGCGTCGCGATCAGCAAGTCGACGCCCCGCGACAGGATCTCGACCTGACGTTTGATGGGAATCCCGCCGACGACGTTCGCCACCCGCAACCCCACGGACAGGGCCGGTTCGTCCAGCGCGCGCTCGATCTGCAACGCCAGTTCACGGGTGGGCACCAGGACGATGCCGCGCGGGAAGCCCCGCCTGCTCGCGGCGCCCTTGAGCCGCACCAGCATCGGCAGTCCGAAGGCGAGGGTCTTCCCGGAGCCGGTCGGCGCGCGGCCCAGGACGTCGCGGCCCGCGAGGACGTCGGGAATGGTGGCCGCCTGGATCGGGAACGGCGCCCCGATGCCGCTGCGGTCGAGGGCGTGGGTCATCACCGCGGGGAGACCGAGCGCGAGGAACGTCTCACCCACCGGTGCGGGTGAGGAGAACTCGTCGTCGGGCATATCGAGAAGGCTACCGCCTCCCACGCGGGGCCTCCGACGCCTCGGCCGTGACGTACACGGGGTACGTCACGGCCGGGGGCGGGGCAGTCGGCGAAGCTCAGGCCTGCACTTCGCTGCGGTCACCGCTCCAGAGCGTGTGGAACTTGCCCTCGGCGTCGACCCGCTCGTAGGTGTGGGCGCCGAAGAAGTCACGCTGCCCCTGCGTCAGGGCCGCGGGCAGCCGCTCCGCGCGCAGGGCGTCGTAGTAGGACAGCGACGACGCGAACGCCGGCACCGGGATCCCGAGCAGCGTGGCGGTGGAGACCACCCGGCGCCAGCTGTCGATGGCCGTCTCGATGGCGTCCCGGAAGTACGGGGCCAGGATGAGGCTCGGCAGCTTCGGGTTCTCGTCGTACGCGTCCTTGATGCGGTTGAGGAACCGGGCGCGGATGATGCAGCCGCCACGCCAGATGGTCGCGAGGTCGGCGGGGTGCAGGTCCCAGTCGTATTCGGCGCTGCCCGCCGCGATCTGGTCGAATCCCTGCGCGTAGGCGACGACCTTCGACGCGTACAGGGCCTGCCGGATGTCCTCGGTGAACTGGGCGGCATCGGTGGGCTTGTCGGCGAGTACGCCGGACGCCAGCCCGACCGCGGCCTTGCGCTGCTCGCGGGACCCGGACAGGGCGCGGGCGAAGACGGCCTCGGCGATCCCGGTGACGGGGACACCGAGGTCGAGCGCGGACTTGACGGTCCAGCGGCCGGTGCCCTTCTGCTCGGCGGCGTCGACGATCACGTCGACGAGCGGCTTACCGGTCTTGGTGTCCTTCTGCCGCAGCACCTCCGCGGTGATCTCGACGAGGTAGCTTTCGAGGTCGCCGCCGTTCCATTCGGTGAACACGTCGGCGATCTTGCCGGCGTCGTACCCCAGGGCGGAGCCGAGCAGGTTGTACGCCTCGCCGATGAGCTGCATGTCGGCGTACTCGATGCCGTTGTGCACCATCTTCACGAAGTGACCGGACCCGTCGGGGCCGATGTGCGTGCAGCAGGGGGTGCCGTCGACCTGCGCGGCGATCGACTCGAGCAGCGGTCCGAGGGCCGCGTAGGACTCCTTCGGTCCGCCCGGCATGATCGACGGACCGTTGAGCGCGCCCTCCTCGCCACCGGAGATGCCGGCGCCGACGAAGTGCAGGCCACGCTCCCGGAGGGAGGCCTCACGGCGGATCGTGTCCGTGTACAGGGCGTTGCCGCCGTCGATGATGATGTCACCGGGCTCCATCGCCGCGGCGAGTTCCTCGATGACGGCGTCGGTGGGGTCGCCGGCCTTGACCATGATCAGCACGCGGCGCGGCTTCTGCAGCGCGCCCACGAACTCCTCGATCGTCTCGGTGCGGACGAAGTCGCCCTCGCTGCCGTGCTCCTCGATGAGGGTGTCGGTCTTGGCGATGCTGCGGTTGTGCAGTGCGACCGTGTGACCGTGCCGGGCGAAGTTGCGGGCGATGTTCGAGCCCATGACGGCCAGTCCCGTGACGCCGATCTGGGCGCGGGCACCCTCAGTGTTGTCGATAGTCATGGATACAGCATTCCCTCTCGCTCGGCGGTAGTGAAATCGGCGGCTACGAAAACCTCGACCGCCTAAGCCAAACATACGAAGGCCGGCCGTCGCACGTGCGACGGCCGGCCTTCTCTCACAGTTCGATATTCGGTTGTCCGATCAGCGATCGATCAGCTGCGGCGCTCACGCCGCGGGCCGTCGAAGCCGTCGTACGAGCGACGCTCCGTACGGCTGCGGAATCCGCCGCCGGTCGACGCGGGGCGCCGCTCCGACGTGGCCGCGGGGCGATGATCGTCACGGCGGTCGTCGCGACGATCATCGCGGCGGAACCCGCCCGCCGCACCGCGGTTGTCGCCGAAGTCGCGGCGGGGTGCGCTGCGGTCGAAGCTGCGCTCGCCGGTACCGCGGTGGCTGTCGCCGCGGTCACCGAAGTCGCGGCGCGGGGCGCTGTTGCCGCCGCCGTACTCGCGGCGCGGTGCGCTGTCGCCGAAGTCGCGGCGCGGCGCCCGATCGTTGAACGACCGGTTGTCCCGGTCACCGCGGTACCCGCCACCACGGTTGTCACCGTCGCGCTGCGGGCGGTCACCCCGGTAGCCGCCGGACCGGTTGTCGGTCTGGTCGCCGCGCGGGCCGCGACCCTCGAAGCTGCGACCACCCGACGGACGGTCGCCGCGGTCGCCGCGGTCGCTGCGATTGCCGCGGTAGCCGCCGCCGTCGCGGCCGGCGTATCCGCCTTCACGGCGGGGTCCGCGGTCACCGAACTTGCGGTCGCCGCCACGCTCGCCGCGGGAGTAGGTGTCGCGCACCGGTTCTCCGCTGGGCGCCTTGGCGCCGGTGATGCTGGCCAGCTTCTCCGAGCCGGGGGTGACGGGCACGGCGGTGGCGTCGACGCCCGCCATCCCGGTCAGGCGGCGGAACGTGCGCTTCTGGTTGGGGAGCACGATCGCGACGACGGTGCCCTTCTCGCCTGCACGGGCGGTCCGGCCTGCACGGTGCAGGTAGTCCTTGTGGTCGGCGGGCGGATCGACATGCACGACCAGGTCGATGCCGTCGACGTGGATGCCGCGGGCGGCGACGTCCGTCGCGACGAGCACGGGGGTGCGGCCGTTCTTGAAACGTTCGAGGACACGGGTGCGCTGGTTCTGCGCCTTGCCACCGTGCAGCGCCTCGGCGGCGATTCCCACCGCGCGGAGGCGGTCGGTGATGCCCTCGCAGCCGAGCTTGGTGCGGGCGAACATGATCGTGCGGCCCTCGCGGGCACCGATTTCCGCGAGGACGTTGTCCTTCTGGCCGCGGTCGACGAGCAGCACGTAGTGCTCCATCGTGTCGACGCTGGCGCGACCGTCCTCGGTGGAGTGCTGCACGTGGTCGGGCAGGAACTGACGGACCAGCGACTGCACCTCACGGTCCAGGGTGGCCGAGAACAGGAGACGCTGGCCGTCGGCGCGGGTCTCACCGAGGATCGCCCGGACCTCGGGCAGGAAGCCCATGTCGGCCATCTGATCGGCCTCGTCGAGCGCGGTGATCTCGATGGAGTCGAGGATGCAGGTGCCCTGACGCAGGTGGTCGTTCAGCCGGCCGGGGGTGGCGACGAGGATGTCGACGCCGCGGCGCAGCTGGTCGACCTGCTTGGTGAACGGGGTGCCGCCGACGGCGGGGCGGACGGTCAGGCCCATCGCCCCGGCGTACGAGTTGAGGGAGTCGACCACCTGGAATGCGAGTTCACGGGTGGGAACGAGCACCAGTGCGCGGGGACGCTTCGGTGCGGGCCGGTCCTCGTGCCGGGACAGGCGGGTGAGCATCGGCAGGCCGAATGCGAGGGTCTTGCCCGATCCGGTCTGTGCGCGGCCGAGGACGTTGGTGCCGGCCAGCGCATCGGGGACGGCCAGCGCCTGGATCGGCGACGGGACGGTGATGGAGTTGCGGGCGAGGGCCTGCACCAGGGGTGCGGGCAGGCCGATCTCGGCGAACGTCACGGTGGCGTTCTGATCAGGGGTTTCGGTCTCGGTCTGCTCTAGTGGGGCAGACGTCGTCTGGACAGCGTTGGTCACGCAAATACCTCTCCGGGCATAGGGCGCGTCGCGGAGCGGGGGCTGTCATGCAGCACGCACAAAGGGACGAGCCAGGGCACATGTCACCTGGTCAATCCATTCGCGGAAGTGCGGGGAATTGGGCTGTGTGCCGTTTCAGTGTTGATGGGCCGCAGTGGCGACCGTCGACCAGTGTACGCGACGGGGCACCCGGTTATCGAACCCGGCGGGATGTGAGTTCGCCGACTACACGGCGCTGAACAACCGGCTCAGTTCGGTGAGCCAGGGGACGGCGACGGCGATGGTCGGCACCACGAGGATGGCCACCGACGCGGCGTAGGCGGCGAGAGCCACCGGGGTTCCCGCCTCCGAGGAGGCCAGGCGCTGCACCCGCAGCAGGGTGCTGGGACCACCCGCGGCCATGGCGCCCTTCGGGGCGATCGACCCCGAGCAGGCGACGAGTGCGCGGGCCAGTGCGGTCGGCCCGGTGGCGCGGACGGCGGAGTCGTCGGCCAGCATCTCGACCAGCAACTGCACCGACCCCAGCGCGGACTTACTGCGCACGACGGTGGGGAAGGCGGCGTTGACGGCGGTGAACGCCTCGAGGACGAGGTCGTGCCGGGCCCGCAGATGGGACCGCTCATGGGTGAGGATCGCGGTGATCTCCGCGTCGTCGAGGTTGGTGAACGTGCCCTGGCTCAGCACCACCCGCTGGCGCAGACCGGGCAGGCAGTAGGCGATGGGCTCGGTGACGTCGAGGACCCGCAGGTCCGGGGTGCGGGCGAGGGGCGACGACGAGTCGCAGCGGTCGAGGAGGTCGACGAGCATGCGGTGCCGGGCGCGTCTGCGCCGGGTGCGGACTCCGACCTGCACGATCGCGAAGATCAGTTTGGCGCCGACGAGGAGGGTGAGCGCGAAGACCACCACGTAGAGCAGCCACAGGGGCAGACCCAGGGCGTCGATCTCGGCGACCGGCGCCGTGGTGGGGCGCCCGTCCGGTCCGGGGACCAGGAGCTGGCTGGCGATCGCGAGACCCGAACTGAACGCGGACAGAACTGCGGCGAGGGCGATTGCCTGCCACAGCACGAGTGCTGCTCGGGGGGCGCGATGCGGCCATCGGGCACGACTCAGCAGCGCAGGGACAGGCCCTGCGAGAAGAAGTGCGAGTACTCCGAATACCAGCGCGGTGGTGGCGTCCATGTCCTACTCATCATGCATGACGAACGTCAGCCGGCGCGAACGGTTCCCGACTGATTGTCTCCGGTGGACCGCTCCTTGGCCTCGAGCGCGGCGAGGGCTTCGCGGAGCGCGTCGGCCTCGTCGGCGCCGACCTGCCCGACGAAGTGCACGAGTGCGGCCGCGCGACTTCCGGACTTGTCGGCCTGCTGCAGGGCGTCCACCATGAGGCTCGCGACGAGTTCCTCGCGCTGGTGCACCGGCAGGTACCGGTGGGCACGGTCGTCCCGCTGCTGAATGACGAGGTGCTTCTTCGCCAACCGCTGGAGCACCGTCATGACAGTCGTGTACGCGAGTTCACGGCGTGCCGCCAGTGCCTCGTGTACCTGCCGTACCGTCTGCGGGTCCGAAGTGGACCACAGGTGATCCATCACTGCGCGTTCGAGTTCGCCGAGTCCAGCCATAAATTGATTCTACGGATACGACGACGCAGATACGTACTACTGGTAGTAGTAAAACTGCGTCACGGCGTGTGGTATTGGCCATACTCCGAACGGGTGGATTACGGTCGGGTTGGCAGCGGCCGACCCGCCGGGCAAGCGTTCGTTCTCGACATCGCGGAGAGTGGGGACCTGGCGGATGAAGACCGACGACAGCGCGGCGACCGGGCACGGTCCGGCGGCCAGGGTCAAGGGTCAGACCGGGCGGGCGGCGGAACGGGTCTGGGGCGGGGTCCGGGGTGCGCCGGTCAGCATCGCGCTGCTGGTCGTGATCTGGATCCTCGCGATCGCCACGTCCAGTGTGATCAGCGGTCCCTCCCACGACCTGTCGCAGCACGTCGCGATCGGAATCCGGGCGTTCCAGAACGGCTGGGTGTGGACGTTGCTCACAGCCGGGCTGTGGGGCGACGACGTCCTGGCCTATCTGTCGACGACCGTCCTCGTACTCGTGGCGGCCGCACCGCTGGAACGCCGCATGGGGTCGGCGCGGTTCGCGCTGGCCGCGGTCGCCACCCAGGTGCTCGGCGGGCTGCTCGCTCTGTCGGTGGCCGCCGTCGCGAAGGTCGTCGACGCGAACTGGGGTTTCCGGCTGCACGTGGGCATGGCCGTCGGTCCGAGCACGTGGATCGTCGGTGCCGCGATGGTGGCCAGTTCGAACATGGGCACCCTGTGGCGGCGGCGGATCCGCGTCGGCGTCCTCGTGTTCACCATCACGCTGGCGCTGTTCAGTGGGTCGCTACAGGACGTGGTCCGGCTGGCGGCGGCCGTGGTCGGGCTGGTGATCGGCCGCTGGATCGTCGGCCGGTCGGCGCGCGGCGAACGGATCGCCGGCACCCAGCGCGAGGGCCGGGTGCTCGTCGCGATCATCGTGGCGGCCAGCGCGATCGGCCCGATGATCGCGGCGCTGTCCGCGGAGGCGGTCGGGCCCCTCGCCGTGCTCCGCGACCTGTTCCGCGGCATCCCCTACACGGCCGGCGAGGTGCGCGACCTGTGCGAGGTGTCGGCGGCGGACCCCGAATGCCGGCGCGGGCTGCTCGAACTGCGGCTGTCCGGGGTCGGGCCGACCCTGCTGAGTCTGATGCCGTCCCTGTTCCTCCTCACCCTCAGCGACGGCCTCCGACGGGGCCGTCGCTTCGCGTGGGTCGCGTCCGTGATCGCCCAGGTGATCCTGCTGGTCCTGTCGCTGCTGAACTTCGCGGTCCGGTTCGTCGACTCGTTGGACGAGGACTCCCTGTTCTACGGTCTCGCCGACCCGAACCTGTACCGGACGCTGGTGCCGTTCCTGACACCGCTGGCGATCCTGATCGTGCTGCTCGCCACCCGGCGGTTCTTCGACGTGTCCCCCCCGGCGGGCACCTACCGGCGGCTGGCCGTGGTCCTGGTGTCCGTCCTCGCCGGGCTCGCCGTCCTCTACGTCCTCGGCGGGCTGTGGGCGCGGAACGGTTTCGATCCCCGGCCCGGCGTGACGACGCTGCTCGCCGACTTCCCGGAGCGGCTCATCCCGCCCGTGTACCTGCAGTGGCTCGACCCCCGACTGCTGCCGGTGAGCATTCCCGCGACCCTGCTGTACGAGTGGACCGGGGTGGTGTTCTGGGTGGCGGCGTGCGCGCTCGTCGCCGCGACGTTCCTCAGTCCCGCCATCGGATCGGACTCGGAGTCCGCCGAACGCGCACGCGCCCTGCTGAGGTCGGGGAGCGGAAGCCCGCTGTCCTGGATGACGACGTGGCGTGGCAACAACTACTGGTTCTCGGCCGACGGCACCGGCTACGTCGCGTACCGGGTCCTCGCCGGCGTCGCCCTCACCACCGGCGACCCGGTCGGGCCGCCCGACCGGTTGCGGGACAACGTCGAACACTTCGCCGAATTCGCCGCCGCCAACGGGTGGATCCCGTGCTTCTACTCGGTGACCGGTGAGGTCCGCGACGTCACGGACGCCCTCGGCTGGAGCGGCTTCCAGGTCGCGGAGGAGACGGTGCTGGATCTGGGGCAGATCGCGTTCACCGGCAAACGGTTCCAGGACGTCCGGACCGCCCTGAACAAGGCCAAGAAGTCGGGGATCACCGCGGAATGGGTCAGCTTCCCCAGCGCCCCGCGGTCGATCACCGACCAGATCACGGCGATCTCCGAGGAATGGGTGGCCGACAAGGGGATGCCCGAAATGGGGTTCACGCTCGGCGGACTCGACGAGGTGGACGATCCGGAGGTGCGCTGCCTGATCGCCGTCGACGAGGACCGCACCGTCCACGGCGTCACGTCCTGGTTGCCGGTGTACCAGGACGGGCGGGTGATCGGCTGGACCCTCGACTTCATGCGGCGGCGCGCGGAAGGGTTCCGGCCGGCGATGGAGTTCCTCATCGCGTCCGCGGCGCTGAAACTGGAAGAGGAGGGGGCGCAGTTCCTCAGCCTGTCCGGCGCCCCACTCGCCAAGGTCGAGCAACCGGACGGCGACGCCGACGAGCGGGAACGGTCGGAGTCGTCGAGCCTGTCGGCGGTGATGGACAGCGTGCTCGATCTGCTCGGCCGAACCCTGGAACCGGTGTACGGGTTCCGTTCGCTGCTGGCGTTCAAGTCGAAGTTCCAGCCCCGGTACGTGGCCATGCACATGACGTTCGCCGACCCGGCCGCCCTGCCGAGCATCGGCAACGCCGTCGGCAGGGCGTACCTGCCGACGGTGTCGCTGGGGCAGAGCTACCGGCTGGTGCGGACGATGATCGGCGGCCGACGCTGACGGCCGCTACTTCGTCTCCGGCCCACCGACCGCGCCGTACACGTGGCGGGTGCCGATCGGCACCACCAGCGGGCGATCGGACACCGGGTCGGCGATGACCGCGGCCTCGAGACCGAACACCTCGAGCAGGAGTTCGGCCGAGATGATGTCCTTCGGCGCGCCGGCCGCAACGATGGTGCCGTCCCGCATGACGATCAGCTGATCGCTGTAGCGGATCGCGAGGTTCAGGTCGTGGAGCACCATCACCACGGTGCGGCCCAACTCCTCGTGCATCCGGTCCACCAGGTCGAGCACCTCGATGGAGTGCGCCAGGTCCAGGTAGGTGGTGGGTTCGTCGAGCAGGAGGATGTCGGTTCCCTGCGCCAGGGCCATCGAGATCCAGGCCCGCTGCCGCTGACCGCCCGACAGTTGGTCGACGGGACGGTCCGCGAGGTCGGACACCCCGGTCAGCGCGAGCGCCTCGGCGACCTCGCCCTCGTCGTCGGACGACCACTGCCGCAGCCACGACTGGTGCGGGTGCCTGCCGCGGGCCACCAGGTCGGCCACCGTGAGCCCCTCGGGGGCCAGCGGCGCCTGGGGGAGCATGCCCAGCGTGCGGGCAACATCCTTGGTGCGCATCGATCCGATGGCCTTGCCGTCGAGCAGCACCGAACCGCTGCGCGGCTTCAGCAGACGCCCCAACGCGCGCAGCAGGGTGGACTTGCCGCAGCCGTTCGGCCCGATCACCGTGGTGATCACCCCGGTCCGCACCTCGAGGTCGAGGCTGTCGACGACGACCCGGTCGCCGTACCCCAGGCTCAGGTTTTCGGCGATCAGTCGAGAGTCAGTCTGCACGGTCATGCCGAGACCTTCCGATTGTTGCGAACCAGCAGATACAGCAGGAATGGGCCGCCGAGAGCCGAGGTGACGATACCCACCGGCAGTTCGACCGGCAGGATCGTGCGGGCGACGACGTCGCTGCCCACCACGAGCACGGCGCCGGTCAGGGCGGACGCGATGAGCGGCGGGCCGGCGGACCGCACCAGCCGCAGCGCCACCTGCGGTGCGGCGAGCGCGACGAAGCCGACCGGACCCGCCGCCGCGGTCGCGATGCCGGCGAGGGCGACGGCCATGAGCAGGAGCCGGGCCTGCGACCACTGCAGCCGCACACCCAGCGACACGGCGTTGTCGTCGCCGAGGCGGAGGGCGCCCATCGTGAACGACGAGATCACCGCGTAGCCGCCGACGAGGACGACGGCGATCGTGACGGGCCACACCTGACTCCAGGCGGCGCCGTTGAGGGAGCCGTTGAGCCACACCTGCGCCCGCGACGCGTCGTTGATGTCCGCGGAGATCAGCAGCCAACCGGTGACCGCGATCAGCATGGCGTTGACCCCGATGCCGATCAGGATCAGCCGGTAGCCCTCCACCCCGCCGCGCCACGCGAGCAGGTAGATGACCAGCGCGGTGAGCAGTCCGCCGAACAGGGCGGCCAGGGGGATCCCCAGGGTGGCGAGGAGGCCGACGAAGCTGCCGCCGCCGCCGAGGACGATCAGCGCGACCGCGGCGGCGCTGGCACCGGACGTGATGCCGAGGATGTCCGGGCTGGCCAGGGCGTTGCGGGCGATCGACTGGGTGATGGCGCCGGCCAGGCCGAGGGCCATGCCGATGAACACCCCGGTCAGCGACCGCGGCAGGCGGAGGTCCATGACGATGAAGTTCTGGGCCTTCGTGCCGCCGCCGAACAGCACCCGGGTGACTTCGGGGATCGACAGCGGGTAGTCGCCGCGGCCGATGTTGAGGCACAGCACCAGGAACAGCGCCACCAGCAGGGCCACGTTGACGGCGATACCGAGGGGGCGCAGGACCAGGGAGATCGGTCCGAGCCGGAACGCGGGCCGTGCCGGGACGCGGGACGCCGGGGCGGCCCCGACGTCGGGGCGCACTTCGTCTCGAGTGCTCACAGGCTTGCCAACTTTCTGCGCCGAACCAACGCGATGAAGAACGGTGCGCCGAACACGGCCAGCACGATTCCCACCTGCAACTCACCCGGCCGGACCACGACGCGTCCGATGACGTCGGCGGTGACGAGCATGACGCCGCCGAGGAGCCCGGCGTAGGGGACCAGCCACCGGTAGTCGGGGCCGGTGATCGCCCGCGCGACGTGGGGGACCACGAGACCGATGAACGCGATCGGGCCGCACGCCGCGGTGGCCGCACCGGTGAGGAGGGTGATGGCGACGATGCCGAGTGCGCGGCTGGCCGCGATGTTGGTGCCCAGCGACCGGGCGACGTCCTCGCCGAGGCTGAGGACGTTCAGTCCCGGTGTGCTGACGAGGGCGAGGATCAAACCGATGATCAGGAACGGCAGCACCTGCCACAGCACGTCGAAGCCGCGGCCGGCCACCGACCCGACTACCCAGAACCGGTAGGAGTCGAGGCTGGACTGGTCGACGATGATGATCGCGTTGGTCATCGCCTGCAGGAAGAACGCGACGGCGGCGCCGGCCAGGGCCAGGCTCAGTGGGCTCGCCGCCCCGTTCCCGATCGACGACAGCCCGAACACGATGACGCTCGCCGCGAACGACCCGGCGAACGCGAACCACAGGTATTCGCTGGGCGCGCTGAACCCGAACAGGTACATCGACAGCACGACGAGGAACGCGGCGCCCGCGTTGAGACCGAGGAGTCCCGCGTCGGCGAGCGGGTTGCGGGTGTGCCCCTGAATGAGGGCGCCCGCGACACCGAGTGCCATCCCGACGACGAGCCCCAGCGCGGTACGCGGGCCGCGGAGCGTGCGCACGATGATGTCGGTCTGCGAACCGTCCGCATCGAACAGTGCGTGGAAGATCTCCGCGAACGACAACGGCCGCGCCCCGACCGCGACGCTGGCGAGCAACACCAACCCGAGCAGGATCACGAGGACGCCCAGCCCGACTAGCCGACGACGCCGGATCGCCGCGACGGACACATCCTTCTCGCGGACGGCGAATCCCTCGTCGGACGCGGTGCTCTCCCGGACGACCTCGGTTCCGGAACGCCGAAACACTCGCTGCAGCGACCGTTTCGGACCGATCGCGTGGTGGGTGTGCGTGTCGCGGGTGACGAGGCCGACCCAGCCCTTGCCCGAACTCTGCCCGGTGTTGCCTTCGCGGAACCCGCGGTTCCACAGAGCGAGTCCGAGGGCGATCGCGACGGCGGCGCCGCCGAAGACGACCCGGTCGGCCTCCCCGCCGCCGTTGTCGTCGCGGAGGGAGTCGACGATGTACCACCCGACGACGAGGGGGATGGCGACTATCCCGATGTCGAGCAGTCCCGCGAGTGCCCGGAGGTACAGCGGGGCGGGACCGCGCGGGACGTCGCGCTTCCCGTAGGGCTCGTCGGTCGGCAGGTGCGGGATGTCGCTGCCGAACTGTCTCGTCGTCGTCACTGGCGGGGGAAGCTCCTGACGTGTGTGCCGGTGCACCGGATCTGCACTGATTCAACTACTTAGGTTACGGAACCCTATCCCTGATGCCACATCCGGCGGGGCGTCCCGGCCGCGGCTGTCGGCGGGGGTGCCTCACATCACATGATGTCAAGTCTTGATATTTGGTTAGGCTCACCTATGTTTGGTGATGTTCCATCCCGACCGATTGGAGTGCACGGTGACTTCGACCCTGTCCGCCCCCGCGACCGCACTGGACGTGTCCTGCACACGACTTCGCGCGCTGAACGCCGAATATCCGCGCATGTACGCGGTCGCGACGATGGCAGACGAGGGTAAACGCCGGTGGTGGTCGCTGGCGGACGACCTCGACGGCGACCGGGTGCCCCGGATGTGGGCCCGCTCGCTCGAGGACGTTCCCGACTCGGACGTCGCCGCGATGCAGGTGGCCACCGCGCTGATTCACGCAGTGATCGGGCGCGTCACCGCCCTCGTCGTCCTGGAGGGGCGCGCGTGGGACCCGGGACTCGAGAACCTGTGGATCCACATGGACAGCGACGAGGGAATCGACTGGGCGGGCGTCGCCGACGACACCATGCGCGTGCTGCCGGACGACCCGTACGCCGGCGCACCCCGGACGGTCACCGTGCCGTGCGAGCGGGCGCTGCTGCTCTGGACGGTGCACCGCAGTCTCACGTCGCTGCATGCGGTGTTCGACGCGATCGCCAGGCTGACGCCGATCGACGCGTCCCGGTTCTGGGGGCTCGTGGGGGAGGCCGTGCTCGGGGCCGCGACGTACGTGCCGATCCTCGCCGGTGGCGGCGAGGCGGCCGCGCAGCGCCGCGGACAGGGGATCCTGGACGCGTTCGTGGCGGCCGGGGTGCCGGTCCGCTCGAAGAGCCGGGTCACGCGCCCGCACTGCGGCCGACCGGGGAAGGCAAGGAACCGCTTGCTTAATTAGGGCAGCCTTGCCTATACTCGTTCCGGGCACCGAGCAGAAATGCCAACGCCGAGAACCGAACTACCGGACCGCGCCGGAGTCCTGAGGGCTGCAGAGACTCCCAGGTCCATCCCACGGCGGGCCTCACGCTGACACAGTGTGAGGCCCGCCGATCCGTTTGCCCACCTGCTTCTCCCGCCTCCCGCCCCGTCGTGTAGGCAGGAGATCGGGTGCGCCGCGAGAGCGCACAGTGATCCGATGGAGAGTGTGATGGTGGATTCCGGGGAACAGCAGGCATCGAACGGTGACGGGCGGATCGACACCGCCGCGTTGGCCGATCAACTGGGCAAGGGCTTCGACGCCCTCATCGGACTCGAATACACCGAACTCTCACCCGACCGCGTGCGCGCGCAGTGGACGGTCACCCCCGACCTGCAGCAGCCGGCCGGAATCCAGCACGGCGGCGTCTACTGCTCCGTCATCGAATCGGTGGCCAGCGCTGCGGGCACGGTCTGGCTCGGCGAACGCGGACACGTCGTCGGCGTCAACAACAACACCGACTTCCTCCGCGCGACCCGGGAGGGCACGCTGACCGCCGAAGCCAGCCCCGTCCACCGCGGACGCACCCAGCAGTTGTGGGAGGTCCGGATCACCGACGAGCAGAATCGCCTCGTCTCCAAGGGCCAGGTGCGGCTCGCCAACATCACCGACACCGGACGCCTCGGCAACTGACAGACCCGCAACGACGCGGAGGGGACGGACCTGATGGTCCGTCCCCTCCGCCCTGTTCACGTCACGCGTGAGACCGCGTCACCCCGCGGCTTTGCGCTGTGCGCCGCCGGACGACTTCTCAGCGGACTCTTTCTCCCGCTCGTGTCGCTCCAACTGCTCCATCGCGTTGCGGGCGAACACCCACTGCTCGGTGGACGCCATCTGCGCGCGCCCACGACCGAGGAACGTCACCGTCCACGACAGCACGGTCGACAGCCGGCTGCGGAACCCGACCAGGTACATCAGGTGGATCGCCAGCCAGGCCACCCAGCCGATGAACCCGCTGATCTCGAGCTTCCCGACCTTCGCCACCGCACTGAACCGCGAGATGGTGGCCATGCTGCCCTTGTCGAAGTACTTGAACGGCGGCCGGTCCTCCGGCTTGTGACCGCTCAGACCCGCCTGGATCTGCTTGGCCGCGTACTTGCCGCCCTGCATCGCGACCTGTGCCAGACCCGGCAACTTGTCGAGCGCCATCATGTCGCCGATCACGAACACCTCGGGGTGGCCGGGCACCGACAGGTCCGGCTTGACCAGGACGCGACCGGCCCGGTCGATCTCGGCGTCCGACTGGTCGGCGATCTGCTTGCCCAGCGGGCTCGCCTGCACACCGGCCGACCACACCTTGCACTGCGACTCGATCCGGCGCTGCGTGCCGTCCTTGTCCTTGACGGCGAGGCCGTCCACATCGACGTCGACGACCATCGCCCCCAGCTGGATCTCGATGCCGAGCTTCTCCAGCTGCTGGCGGGCCTTGCGGCTCAGCTTGCCGCCGTAGACGGGCAGCACGTCGTCCGCGCCGTCCAGCAGGATCACGCGCGCCTCACGGGGATCGATGTTGCGGAACGCCCCCGACAGGGTGCGCCGCGACAGTTCCGCGATCTGGCCGGCGAGCTCGACACCGGTCGGGCCGGCACCGACGACGACGAATGTCAGCAGGCGGGCGCGTTCGGCGGGATCGCTCGACAATTCGGCCTGCTCGAAGGCGCCCAGGATCCGGCCGCGCAGTTCGAGGGCGTCGTCGATGGTCTTCATGCCCGGCGCGAACTCGGAGAAATGGTCGTTGCCGAAGTAGGACTGGCCTGCGCCCGCCGCGACGATCAGGCTGTCGTACGGGGTGACCGTGGTCCGGTCCAGGAACCGGGAGGTGATCGTCTTCGCCTCGAGATCGATCTCGTCGACATCGCCGAGCAGCACCTTGGTGTTCTTCTGCTTGCGCAGCACCAGCCGGGTGGCGGGAGCGATGTCGCCGACGGAGAGAATGCCGGTCGCCACCTGGTACAGCAACGGCTGGAACAGGTGGTGCGTGGTGCGCGCGATCATGGTGATGTCGACATCGGCATTCTTCAGCGCCTGTGTGCCGAACAACCCACCGAAGCCGGATCCAATGACCACGACGCGATGGCGGCGTGACTCAACCGACTTGATACTCATTCCGTGCTCCTCGAAAAATAGGCGACTCCTGTCACGGTAGTCGCCTTGTCCCCGAGCGTCTCAGTAAGCGTTGCTTCGTCCCGCCCGCACAGCGGAATCGATCCAGAAACCGGCGGCCCCGTCCATACGCGAAGGCGGGCAGCCCCTCCGTGAGGAACTGCCCGCCTTCCTGTGCGTACGCGGCTATTCCGCCCTGCCGATCCGCTTCCGCCCCGTGGGAGTCCCCGGGGATTCCGGCGGAATGAAATCCGATTTGATCGAGAACACGAACAGTGCCGACACCCCGACCACGACGACAAGAATGGTGAGGACTACGACCACGTAGCCGAAACCGACACCAATTGCTGTCAAGTCCATCAGACCTACCTCCTCAGTCGCTGCTCACGCTACTGCGGAGGGTAGCCGCTGTCACCGCGTCGGCGGGAAAGAACGATTCGATGGCCAGCTCCGCGACAGTGACGTCGAGGGGAGTGCCGAACATCGTGGTCGTGCTCAGGAACTCCAGCACCGTGTCGCGGTGCCGGATACGCAACGGCACCACGAGCGACCCCGGCAGATCGGCGCCGTCGACGGTGCCGCCGGGGTAGCCCTCCAATTCGCCCAGCAGGTCACGCAGTCCCTCGTCGCCGGTGACCGCGATCTGATGACCCAGCCGGTGCAGGAGATGCCCCCGCCACTGCGGCAGGTCGAGGATGCGCGGCGCCATCCCGTCCGGGTGCAGGCTCAACCGCAGCACGTTCACGGGCGGCTCGAGCAGCTCCGCCGCGCACCCCTCGGTCAGCACCGCGACCGCCTCGTTGGCGTCCACCATGTTCCAGTGCCGGTCGACGACCACCGCCGGAGACGGGGAATGCGCGGTGAGGATCTTCCCGATGGCGTCGGCGATCGACGCCATCGGCACATCCGACAGTCGATGCTCCGGGAAGGCGGGCGCGAAACCGCCCGCGAGGAGCAGCGCATTGCGTTCACGCAGGGGAATGTCGAGATGCTCGCTGAGGCGCAGCAGCATCGCCCGCGTGGGATTCGACCGCCCGGTCTCCAGGAAGCTGACGTGCCGCGCCGAGATGTCCGCCCGGTTCGCAAGTTCCAGCTGACTGAGCCGGCGGCGTTCCCGCCACGTCCGCAGATGGGTGCCGACATGCGACGTTCGCCGATCGTCGAGGGTGGTCATGCGGCCAGCGTAGGTCGGCCGGAACGCCGCGACCATTACCTCGGACGTCATGGCGCAGCCGTCACGTGAGGTGATCGAACTCTCCGGTCACCCACGCGCAGTGGCGGGTGGCCGAGTATTCGAGCGCCTCCCGGCCGTCGCTGTCGATCACGTTGTCGAAGTTGCCGATGATGCGGTCGAATTCGAGGTGCGACAACTGGTCCGCGATGCGCCGCACCACCGCCGCGGACAGCGGCAGCCGGTTGGGGTACGACCGGAGGAACGACACGGTGCGGCGGTCCGGGTTGGGGAACACGCCGTCGCCGGTGAGGAGGACACCCCGGCCGTCGGCGCCGTCCCGCCAGTGCGCGACGGCGCTGCCCGGAAAGTGCCCGCCGATCTGGTGCAGCGTCAGACCCGGTGCCACCTCGTGGGTTCCGGACCAGAACACGATCGGGCCGTCGGACCGCGCCAGCCACGCGCGGTCCGCGTCGGCCACCAGGATCGGCACGTCGCCGAACGCCTTCGACCACTGCGTCTGGACGCCGAACATGTGCGGGTGGCTGCCCGCGACGGCGATGACCGGGCCGTGCGCGGCGACGGCGTCGACGGCGGCGTCGTCGACGAACCCGATCGGATCCCACAGCAGCGACCCGGCGGGAGTGCGGATCACGAGGGACTGCTGGCCGATCGCGGTCTTCGGGTCCACGTACAGGCCGTGCAGCCCCGGCTCGAGCTCGTGCTCGACCGCGCGGTACCCCGCATCGGCCAGCTTCTCCACGGTGGTCCACTCCTGACCGCCCAGCGGAATGTACTGCCGTTCGTCCGCGCAGATCGTGCACTCGTCGGGGAGCGGGGTGATCGGGTCCTGTTCGACGCCGCACGTGGCGCAGAGATGAAATAACACCCCTCGATCATGCATCCTCACGGCACGCCGAGAAGCCGCAATCCGGCAGCGGTGGCGGCCGCGGACAGGACGATGACGACGAAAGGCGCCTTCCGCCAGGCGAGTATGCCCGCGACGACGACGCCGGTGGGACGCGCCACTCCGGCGAGTTCGTGGCCTTCGGTGAGCGCCGTCGTGCCCACCAGCGCGGTGAGCAGAACCACGGCGGCCGTCGCCGTGATCGGCTCCACCCAGGGCCGGGTGGCGATCCGCGGCCGCTGCATCGGGCCCGCGAATCGGAACGCGAACGTGCCCGCCGCGAGAACCCCGACCGACCCGATCAGCACGAGGTTCCCGGTCACCGCAGCACCTTCCGTCGAACACCCGCGAGCAGCCCCGTCAGTGCCGCCAGCACCGGAAGTCCGGCGGGTAGGAGGGGAGTGGCGGCCAGGGCGATCACACCGCCGACCAGCGCCGGCACCCGCACGTCCGGATCGCGCAACGCCGGCAGCACCAGGGCCAGCAGCACCGCCGGGAACATGGCGTCCAGTCCCAGCACGGCGGGGTCGCCGATCGCGGTGCCCGCCACCGCGCCGAGCAGGGCCCCGAGCGGCCAGCACACCGCGATCCCCACACCGCACACCCAGTACGCGGCGCGCCTACGGCCGGTGTCCGTCTCACCGAGTGCGAACACCACCGACTCGTCGTTCATCAGGTGACTGCCGACGACGCGTCGCAGCCCGCGCCCCAGTACGTCACCGACCGCCAGACCGAACGGCAGATGCCGCGCGTTCACCAGCAGCCCGGCGATCGTCGCCGCGACCGGGCTGCCGCCTGCCGCGACGATGCCGACGAACAGGAACTCCGCGGAACCGGCGAGGACCAGCACCGACAGCGCGACGGGCAACCATGTGTGCAGGCCCGAACCCACCGCGATGGCGCCGTACGACATGCCGACCAGTCCGTCGGCCAGGCACACCAGCGCGATGTTCCGGAGGACCCGCGAATCGAGTGTTCGCTTCATCGAACGCATGACTTCTATACTGAACACAAGGTGGAGTGTTCGTCAAGGCGAACATTGCGCCCAATATAATGAACAGAGACGTCGGGAAGGGAATCCATGGCAGGGCAATCCCCACTGGGGCACATCGGACCCTCGCTGCGCCGCGAACGCGAACGGTTGGGCATGTCCCTGACCGAGGTCGCCCGCCGCGCCGGGGTCGCGAAATCCACACTGTCCCAACTGGAATCGGGGGGCGGCAACCCGAGCGTCGAAACCCTGTGGGCCCTCTGCGTCGCGCTGGACGTGCAGATGTCGCAACTGCTGGACCCACCCCGGCCCCGCGTCCAGGTCATCCGGGCCGACGAAGGACCGGTGCTGACGTCCGAACGGTCCGACTATCGAGCCACCCTCGTCGCGTCTTGCCCGCCGTCCGCGCGCCGGGATCTGTATCGCCTCGCCGTCGAACCCGGCCCCGGCCGTGAATCCGAACCGCACATGCCCGGCGTCGTCGAACACGTCATCCTCAGCGCCGGGCGCGCGCTGGTCGGCGTGGCGGGCGATCCGGTCGAACTCGGACCCGGCGACTACATCGCCTTTCCCGGGGATGTCGCACATGTGTTCGAAGCGCTGGAGCCCGGCACCCGCGCCGTCCTGGTGTCCGAGCACAACTGAGGACATTTCGGCGCAATTTCTCCGTGCAGAGTGTCGAATCGGAGGGGTGACGTTCGTATAGGAGATGAGAGCCGGCCACATCCGAAGGCGCCGGCTCTCCGATCCGAGGAGGAACCCGAGATGACCCAGTACCTGCTGAGCGTGTACCAGCCCGACGGCCCCGCTCCCGAACCCGACGTCCTCGCGAAGATCGGCGACGATCTCGACGCCCTCAACCAGGAGATGGTGTCTGCGGGCGCATGGGTGTTCAGCGGGGGACTGTGCGCCCCCACCACGGCGACCGTGCTGCGGGCCCAGGGCGGTGACGTGCTCGTGACCGACGGCCCATACACCGAGGGCAAGGAACATCTTGGCGGATTCACCATCGTCGAGGCGCCCGACCTGGACGCCGCCCTCGGATGGGGTCGCAAGCTCACCCGGGCGACGACCCTCCCCATCGAGGTCCGGCCGTTCGCTCACCACGGCGGAGCCGGCGACTGACGTGATCGCCTCCGCCGACATCGAACAGGTGTTCCGTGACGAACACGGACGCGCGGTGTCCGTCCTGGTCGGCGTGTTCGGCGACATCGACATCGCCGAGGACGCCGTCCAGGACGCGTTCACCGAGGCGGTGCGGCGCTGGCCGTCGTCCGGGCTGCCGCCGAGCCCGGCCGGATGGATCATCACCACCGCCCGGCGCCGCACCATCGATCGGCTCCGGCGCGAGGCCTCCCGGCACGACCGCCACGCGCAGGCCGCCCTGTTGCTCGCCCGCGACGAACCGGTGGAGGAGGGCGTCGTGCACGACGACCGGCTACGACTGATCTTCACGTGCTGCCACCCGGCGCTCGCCCCCGCCGCCCAGGTCGCGCTGACCCTCCGCCTCCTGGGCGGGCTCGGCACCGCGGAGATCGCGCGCGCATTCCTGGTCCCCGAGCCGACGATGGCGCAGCGCCTCGTCCGGGCCAAGGGGAAGATCCGGGACGCCCGGATCCCGTACCGGGTGCCGAACGAGGCCGATCTGCCGGACCGCCTCCGCGCCGTCCTGGCCGTCGTCTATCTGATCTTCAACGAGGGATACACGGCGAGTGCGGGGGATCGGCTGACGCGGGCGGACCTGCGCCGAGGCCATCCGCCTCGGCCGGGTCCTGGCCGCGCTGATGCCCGACGAACCGGAGGTCACCGGGCTGCTCGCGTTGATGGTGCTGATCGAGTCGCGGCGAGGCGCCCGCACCGACCGCGACGGCAGCCGGCTCGTGCTCCTGCCCGATCAGGACCGCACTCGGTGGGATCGTGACCTCGTCGCCGAGGGGCAATCGCTGGTGCGGGAATGCCTGCGACGGAACACGCCAGGGCAGTACCAGATTCAGGCCGCGATCAACGCCGTCCACAGCGACGCGGAGACGGCTGCCGACACCGACTGGTGGCAGATACTGCAGCTGTACGACCAGTTGATGTCGGTGGCGCCGAGTCCGGTGGTGGCCCTGAACCGGGCGGTCGCCGTCGCCGAGGTCAGGGGACCGGAGGAGGGGCTGGCACTCGTCGACCAACTCGACCTCGACAAATACCACATGTATCACGCGGTGCGGGCCGATCTTCTCCGCCGTCTTGGACGTCCCGGCGACGCGGCACGCGCGTACGAGGCGGCAAGGGACCGCACCGACAACGCGGCCGAGCGGGAATTCCTTCGGGTACAGCGCGATTCGCTCCGGTGACACGGGCAGCCGGTCAGAGACCCAGCCCCGGCGGCAGGCACACCGACCCGAAACACGTTTCCGTGCCCACGGTGACCGGGAGAGGCTCCGCCGTCGCCGGCTTCGCGTACGCGGTCTCGGGGAGCGGCGCCGAACCCCACACCTCGTCACCCGGGCCCGCGTCCTCACTGCAGATCCAGTGGATCAGGTAGTCGCCGTCGGGCACCGCGTCGAACACGAAGTCCCGCGGTCCCGGCCCGATCACCACATTCGATGCGTGGAACACCGCCACGGACTCGGGGTTCACGATGTCGTCCACCGCATGCAGTCCGCCGAGTCCGCACACGATGTCCGCACCGGTGTCGTTCGTGATCGTCGTCGTGACGCTACTCCCGGCCACGGCGGCGGTCAGTGTCACGTCGGGTGGGTCCGCGGCGGCGGGAGCGGCCAGGAACAGGGCGAGGGGGCCTGCGGTGATCAGTGTGACCGCGGCCCGGGGCACGAGTGTCATCAGCGGAACCTTCGTTCTCGGCGGTCTCACTCCGGACGTCACGGTATTGATACCCGCCGTGCGGGCGGATAAACGGCGGGTCGCGGCCCGTGATGCGCCTCGACGCGTTTCGCCGGGCGCTGGGAGGGTACGACCGCACTCGTCCGCAACGGGACATCGGTAAGGAAGCAATCATGCCCACGTATCGCGCCTTCGAAGTCACGGGAACCCGCGAGTTCTCCCTGGCCACCCGCGAGCTGGGCGATCCGCCGCCGGGGCAGGTGCGACTGCGGGTCGACAGCTGCGGGGTGTGCCATTCCGACACGCTCGCTGTGGAGGGGTTGCGGGCCGACCCGACGCAGCCGGTCGTTCCCGGTCACGAAATCGTCGGTGTCGTCGACGCCGTCGGCGCCGGCGCGACCGCATGGCGGATCGGGGATCGCGTCGGTGTCGGATATCTGGGCGGCCAGGACAACGAGTACGACTTCTGCCGCCGCGGCGACTTCGTCAACTGCACCGATCAACCGTGGACCGGGACCACCGTCGACGGCGGATACGCCGAGTACACCTTCGCCCGCGCCAGCGGGCTGGTCCGGATCCCGGACGGCATGGATGCGCTGGAAACCGCCCCGCTGCTGTGTGCGGGCCTGACGACCTACAGCGCCCTGCGGCAGATCGAGGCCCGCCCCGGCGCCCTCGTCGCGGTCCAGGGGATCGGCGGGCTCGGACACCTCGGCCTGCAGAATGCCGCCAAGCTCGGCTATCGGGTCGCCGCGATCGCCCGCGGCACCGACAAGGCCGAGCTCTCCACGCAACTCGGCGCGGACCACTACATCGACAGCGCCGCCGAGGATCCCGGCGAGGCGTTGCGCGCGCTCGGCGGCGCCGCGGCGATCATCGCCACCGCGGCCAGCGGTGCCTCGATGTCCCCGCTGGTGGCCGGCCTCGCGCCGCGGGGTCGGATGGTGGTGGTCGGCGCCGCACCCGACCCGATCTCGGTCCGGACCGCCGACCTGATCTTCGGCACCCGCGTGGTCTCCGGGAGTCTGACCGGCAGTTCCATCGAGAACGAGGACAATCTCGCCCTCAGTCAGGCCCGCGGTATCCACCCGATGATCGAGGTCATGCCGCTGGCGGAGGCGCCGGAGGCGTATGCCCGCATGATGTCCGGCAAGGCACGGTTCCGTGTTGTCCTGGACATGCGCAACTGATGTCGTCCTAGCTGGGCACGGTCACGCCGCGGCGGGTGTCCGGCGTCGCCGGGAGGCGGTGATTCTGCGACCGATGATTCCTTGCTGGGGTGCGAACAGATAGACCAGCGCGAATGCCGCGCCCTGTGACAGCACCACCATGCCGCCGCTGGCGGTGTCGAGGTGATAGCTCAGGTACAGGCCGATGACGGCGCAGGCCGCCGAAATCGCGGGGGCGATGACCAGCATGCGGTGGAAGCTGTCGGTCAGCAGGTACGCGGTGGCCCCGGGAATGATCAGCATCGCGACGACCAGGATGACGCCGACGGCCTGCAGGGCCACCACCGCCGTCAGGGCCAGCAGCCCCAGGAGCGCCGCCCCGAGCAGGCGCGGGTTCAGGCCGATGGCATGGGCGTGGGTGGGGTCGAAGGCGTACAGAGTGAAGTCGCGGCGTTTGACGATCAGTGCGATGAACACGATGGCCCCGAGTATGGCGATCTGGACGAGGTCGGACCGGCTCACGCCCAGCAGGTTGCCGAAGATGATGTGGTTGAGGTCGGTTTGGCTCGGGGTGACCGAGACCAGCACCAGCCCGAGGGCGAACAGGGTGGAGAACACGATGCCGATCGCGGCGTCCTCCTTGACGCGGCTGGTGTCGCGGACCACCCCGATCAGTGCTACGGCCAGGAATCCGAAGATCACCGCGCCGATCGCGAACGGGGCGCCGACGATGTAGGCCAGGACGACGCCGGGCAGGACGGCGTGCGAGACCGCATCACCCATCAGTGACCAGCCGATCAGAACCAGCCAGCACGACAGCACTGCGCACACCACGCTGGCGATCAGGGTGGTGATCAGCGCGCGGACCATGAAGTCGTAGCGCAGCGGGTCGACGAAGAAGTCGATGACGTCCATTGATTCTCAGGTCCTTGTCATCACGTCGAGGCCGAAGGCGGCCGCCAGGTTGTCCGGTTGCAGCACGACCGTCGGGTCGCCGTGCATCAGCACCGTGCGCATCAGCAGGATCGCCTCGTCGGCCAGGGTGGGCAGCGCGTGCAGGTCATGGGTGGAGACCAGGATCGCCGCACCCGCGGCGGCGAGTTCACGCAGCAGTGCGGTGATGGTGGCTTCGGACCGTTTGTCGACCCCGGCGAACGGTTCGTCGAGGAGAAGGATGGTGGCGCCCTGCGCGATTCCACGGGCGACGAAGGTGCGTTTCTTCTGGCCGCCGGACAGTTGCCCGATCTGCCGGTCCGCCAGTTCGGTCAGTTCGACGCGTTCGAGAGCGTGGTCGACGGCCTCGCGGTCAGCTCTGCCGGGGCGCCGGGTCAGCCCCATGTGCCCGTAGCGGCCGGTCATCACCACATCACGCACCGAGAGCGGGAACGTCCAGTCCACGTCCTCGCTCTGCGGAACGTAACCCAGCACACCGGTCTTGCGTGCCGCGGCCGGCGGCGTGCCGTTGATGCGGACCGTGCCGGAGTCGGGTTTGACCGTGCCCATGATCGTCTTGAACAGGGTGGACTTGCCGGAACCGTTCATGCCGACGAGGCCACAGACGCGTCCGGGCCGCAGGGCAAGCGAGACCTGGTCGAGCGCAAGGACATCGCCGTAGTGAACGGTGACGTCCTGCACCTCGACGGCCGTCTGGGTGGTCATGATTGCTGCCCGTTCAGTGCGGAGGTGAGGGTGTCGGCGTCGTGCCGGATCAGATCCAGGTACGTCGGCACGGGCCCGTCCGCCTCGGACAGCGAGTCGACGTAGAGGGTGCCGCCGAACGCGGCGCCCGTGGCTTCGACGACGCGTTGCATCGGCGCATCCGACACCGTGGATTCACAGAACACCGCCGGAACCCGATTGTCCTTGACGAACTCGATCGTCGACGCGATCTGCTGGGGCGTGGCCTGCTGTTCGGCATTGACCGGCCAGATGTACTTCTCGGTCAGCCCCGCGTCCCGGGCCAGATACGAGAACGCTCCCTCGCACGTGACCAGCGCCCGTTCGTTGACCGGCAGCGCTCCCAGCTCGGTGACCAACTCGTCCTGCACCTTCTGCAACTGCGCCTTGTAGGCGTCGCCGTTGATGCGATAGTCGGCCGCATGCGTGGAATCGAGCTCGCTGAACGCGGCGACCATGTTGTCGACGTAGATCTGCACGTTCAGTGGTGACATCCAGGCGTGCGGATTCGGTTTGCCCGCGTAGGCGTCCTCGCCGATGGCGATCGGCTCGACGCCGTCGCTGACGACCACGTGCTCGACGTCCACACCGTCGACGAACTGGCCGAACCACGCTTCCAGGTTCATCCCGTTGTCGAGGATCAGGTCGGCCTCGGCTGCCTTCTTGATATCGCCCGGGGTGGGCTCGTATCCGTGAATCTCCGCGCCCGCCTTGGTGATCGACTCGACGGTCACGTGCTCACCTCCGACGTTCGCGGCGATATCGGCGAGAACGGTGAACGTCGTCAACACCACCGGTTTGCCGTCCGCCGGCCCGTCGCCCGCGCCGCACCCGGACAGCATCAGCGCCGTGGCAAGCGCTGTCAGCACTGCGGCAGCCGTCGCCGGCCGTCGCCGCGTACCCACCTTGAAGCCCGTTGTTTTCACCGGCGAATCATAATGTTCGGCGAGCCGAAACCGCAAGCGGGTGGCGGCCGCGCAACGACCCCAAGGGGGTGGTTCCCGACCCCACGCCGGTGGTTCCCGACCCCACGCCGGTGGAGAACCACCCCTCGGGGGCGTTACCGGACGCCGGCACCAGGCGAAAACTAGTGGTCGTTGCGCAGGGAGCGGACGCCACACACCAGTCAAGGAGAAACAGAATGCCGTCGATCACGACTCGCACCGCGGCAGCAGCCGCAGCCGGCGCCCACCCTCGGCCTGCCTGGGCGCGCTGCTGGCGCAGAGCGCGACCGCCAACGCCCCACCGCCCCCATACGCGCCCACGCCCGCTCTGACCTCCCAGCAGAACGGCTCACTTCCACCACCCGGCGAACTACCCCCTCGAACCCGCGACGGCGTGATCTCCCACTCGCTCGATCCCGACATGCCCTGGATGTGATCCACCGAGCCGGATGACGGAGTGCGCACCGAACCCGTCACGGGCCCGCCGTCTCGTCAAACGGCAGCGCACACGGCATCGGCACCGAGATTCTCGCCACGATGTCCGCGTTCGCGGGATCGGCGATCGGCGTGTCCCAATTCGACCAGAAGCGGTGCGGGTCGGACTCGATCTCGGTCGGTCGCTCGGTGCCGTCCATGGCACGCAGCCCGCCGAGGGTGTTCGATACGCGGCTCAACCACGTGAACCCGTCGAACCCGGCCGCGAACCGGTCCGACCCTACGCCAGCACGACTTCGACGACTTCCCCGCGAGCGAGCGGTCGTCAAGAACCCATCCCGGGACGAAGACAGCAAGAGCCGACCAGCCGTTTCGGCGATCATCGTCAAACCCCACGCAGTCGACGATCCGATGGGCGACGCCATTCGGGCCTGGGGCTGCCGTGCGCTGAGCGATACGGCAGTCACGTCGTCGGTCGACGGGACTCGCCGTCGGAGCCCGCCTTGGAACGCCGTGTCGCGACCGTATCGGCGGAGAACCCGATCGTGGGCGCGAGCCACCACAATCCAGCCGCGGCGAGAACGTGCCACAGCGCGTGGCCCTGCAAGACACTGCTCGGCTGGCAGATCGACGTCCCGTCGCCCACGGTGCCGAGTAGAGCGCCGGACGCGAGAAGCAATGCCGCGACAATTGTCGTGCGCCGCAGCTGCGGACGGACGCGTGCGCGTTCCAGGCCGAATCCCACGGAGACCGCGGCGAGTATTGCCTGCACGATCGTGGATGTCGTCGGGCCGGCCGCCACGGCGGGAATCATCACGACCGGGACGACGAGCCACCAGCCCCGCGACAGCCGACGGCCGAACCGGTCGGAGGCGGCATCGACGGCGATGTAGGCCAGCAGTGTCGCGATCGGGATGTCGTGTGCGTAGGCCTGCCACGGCGGGTTGGGTCCGTGCGCAACGAGCGACCCGGCGCCGACCGCGACGACAAGCAGGCCGTAGGTCACGGTCGGCGCGCCGTGCGGACGACGCGCGACGACCGCGAGGCCGGCAATCACGAAGGCCAGGCTGGAGACAGCGGCCGCCGGCTGACCGATGAAACCTGCGTCTCGATACAGCTCGCACGCGTTTGCCAATATCATGGATGGCAGCTCACCTTCCTGCACGCCGTCGAGCGTTCCCGCGATGATGCGGATGGCAGGCTGGTCGCCAGGAGTTGGTCCGTCGACGCCCATTCTTCGAGGTTTCCAAAGAGGTCTTCCGAGCGCAATCGCGGTCGGAGCGGTCCCTCCCACAAGCGCACATCTGCCGGACTTCATGGCCGCGCCGGCTGGAGGGGTGGGCTGACAGTGCCCGGATCCGCCGGTGGGTGAGGGGAACTCGCCGGGGGTGGTTGAGCTTCGTCGCAGGGGTACTCGGTTCGAGGCAGAACTGTTGTGCCGCTGCGGGGAGGACCCGGTATGGCGCCCAGGCGGCGGAAAGGAAGGCGCACCCCATGGCTGATGAAAACGAGGCCCAGGCAGCGTTCGACAACTTCGTAGCGTTGTGGACCACGGGAACGGCCGCGGGACGGCGGGCACCGATGTTGCGGCGACCGAACGAGGTCGGACTGGACTACGAGGACGTGACATTCCCGTCGACGTGGTGCGGTCGATCACCGTGATGTCGACGTCCGCGCGGCGGAGGGTTTTGGTCGCGGAACGGCCCACCGAAGCCAGATCCGATGACGACGACGTCGATGGCGTTCGGGCGGGGATGTGGGCTGCTCGAGCCTTTCCGGTCACGCCCAGGGGCGACGACGCGGTGTCGGGGGAGATGGATGTCCGGGGTTCACGACCAGCGATTCGACTGACAGGCATCAATTGTGAACAAGCGGCGCAAGGTAGCCGAGTGGAGAGAAGAAAATTCTCTAGACTGAGCCGGTGAAGAAGAATGTTGTGGGCGGGCCGTGTTCGGATGGCTCGGGAGCGGATGGTGTTCGGTCGGGGGCGCGGATCGATGACGTCGATCGGATCCTTCTCGATCAGCTCTCGCGGGACGCGCGTACCCCGAACAATGCCCTCGCCGCCCTGGCGGGTATCGCCCCCTCGACCTGCCTGGGTCGTGTGCGTTCGCTGTTCGATCGCGGGGTGATCCGGGGATTCCATGCCGACATCGATCCCGCCGCCCTCGGCCGGGACCTGCAGGCGATGATCGCGGTGCGCGTGCAGGCCAATGCGCGGCAGCATCTGGGGCAGCTCGCCGAGCAACTCGCCACCCTCGGTGAGGTGCTGAATGTGTACTTCATCGCCGGTGCGGACGACTACCTCATTCACGTCGCCACTGCGAGCAGCGAAGAGCTGAGGCGCTTCGTTCTCGACCACCTCAGCGCGCATCCTGCGGTCGCCTCGACGGAGACCATCCTGATCTTCGAGCACGTGCGGCCGCGGCTCCGAGCGCCTCGGGCCGAGCAGTCTGCGGGTCGTTGAGCGGGCAATTTTGGGGCGGTTGAGTAGGAGCGAGATTGCTCGCGATGGGTGCGATCGGGTGCTTCGATCGGAGATTGCTTTTGTCAGGTGGCTGGGTTGTCGGTTTTCCCCGGCGCCGCGCGCGCGTCCTGTTGTGGGGGTGGGGCGGCCAGGGCTTTGTCGGCGTCGGAAAGGGTCGGTGGCCGGGTGCTCGCGGTGGGTGACGACGGCACGGTGTAGGAGGCCGGAAGCCGGCCCAGTGGTCGTCACCGGCTACGAAGACAGGGGCCGTGGAGGTAGCCGAGACCTCTCACATAGTCATGGGCGACCGGGTCTTGGGTGACCTCGACGATCGTGTAGTCGAGTCCTTCTTTGTCGAGGGCGCGGTAGGCGGCGGTGCATTGCGCGCAGGCCGGTGTGCCGTAGATCGTGAATCGGACTCGATGCCCGGGGAGTTCGTTGCGGGGGGAAGCGGCGGGGGGGTAGATACAACGGTCCCAATCCCACTGACTTGGGCACAACTAGCCGAAATGCGCTCGGCCGGTGTCGACATCGGAAACCAGCAGCTCTCCGGTATCGACCACTCCCATACCTTGACCGCCGCGATGCCGGAATCGCTGGCCTTCGCCGCCAGCGTACTGAGCTGAACGCACCCGCCCGGCGGCGGGTCGGGTGTGCTCGGGTAGCCAATGCCGCCATACCGAAGCCGTTTCCGTGCCCCACTCATCTCGCTCGGCACAACGGGACCGCCCCGCTTCCAGTATTGTCATCGCATCGCGCTCGACATGGACTCTCTGGCCGCGGAAATGGCATCGTCCGCAACCGTGCGCCGAGAATATCCGCGACCGCGACTGTGATTGCACGGCGAGGATAGCTAACTCCGCTAGGCTAGCGTCGCTACGGCGCGAGTGCGCAACGCACCGCGCCCGTCGTGTGGTTCGTGTCTATCGACCACCCTGGCAGTCATTCTCGTGGCGAGTGGACTGCGGCGGAAATGGTCGATGGCCTCGACGGAGACCGCGTTCGGCGATGAGGCGCAAGCATCAGCTACGCGCTCGATTGTCGAGTAGGAGATCGATCCCGCGGACGAGAACGCCCGCGAGGTCCATGCAGACCTCCACGCTTTCGAGGGGCTGAGCGGCTCGGTGGCGATACGCCGACTCGTTTCGTGGTCGTATCCGCTCAGAGGTTCCACAGTCCCAGCAGCGCGGTCCGGAGGCTGGGGGAGCGGACGTAGTGGTCGGTCCGCAACCGTGAGCCCGGGTGCCCGAGGTCGGTGAGCACCTTCTCCGCCTCGGGAAGGGAAAGTGGAGGCAGGTCGGTGCGGATACGGAGGAAGTACAACACCGCCCCGCCGGACCGCGGGATCTTCATGGCGTCGGACACCACGACGGCGGGTGGGTAAATCCATTCGTCGTCGGCGGAGACGAAGATGATCACGTCGCCGCGCTTCACACTGCTGGGTTTGTCGAGGCGCAGCGATTCGAGCTGGTATTTCGCCGCCGGCCCAGCCGTGGTCCGCTGCCGCGACCGGTGCTGCTCGAGCACATGTTCTTCGGTGAGGGAGGGCTCGTAGTCGACGGCATGTTTGACGAACATCCGGCTCACCGGCGCCGGCAGAAAGTCCGTCCCGGTGCGGACGCGGCCGGTGACCCCGGGCAGGGGGACGGCGCGGCCGATCTCCCACTCCCGGGTCGCATCGTCGAGGAACACCTCATCGACCTCGGTGAGCTCGTCGAGGCCGTCGATGAATGTCCGCACCGAGGCGATGATGTCGGGGTCGTCGGTGATGACCACGGCGTCGTCGGCGAGGGTGGAATTTTCGGACGCATTCGCCGACCCGATCACCGCTCGCCGACTGGTGGCGATCACCTTCGCGTGCAGGGTCGGCGACGACAGCACCCGCACCCCCTTGTTTACGTAGTACGCGAGGGCGGCGGGGGAGGTGGCGTGCGCCCGGACCGCGGCCTTGGAGGCGTTGACGACCAACAGGTCCCCGGCGCGCAGCGGGAGCAGCTCGGGTGCGTCCTGGCCGAGGTAGCCGATCGCGGCGTACCGGGCGCCCCGGGTGCGGATGGCGCGGGTGATGTGTGGCCACGGGCTCGGCCCGTGGAAGGTGGTCCCCATACCGACAGACGGTAACCGGCCAACCTCCCCGGTGGTGCCGGTCCCGGGCGACGCCAAAAGAAGCTAAAGGGGGCGCCGTCGGTCCGTCGCTCCCGGCGCAGGTCGACGGTCGCGTGTGGGACGGGCTGACCGCGGTCGCCCAAGGTGCGGCGTTCCGGTCGGATCACTCGGTTGCGGAAAATCTTCGGCCCGGCGCTTCTACGCTTGTGGGCACCACGAGACCAGCGGGAGAAGACTCATGAGTTACGAAGCGATCTACGACGGGGTCCGTTATCCGCTCGCCGATGCGGCCGCTGCCCACGGCCTCGAGGTCGCTATCCGGGGCCTCTTCGCAGACAATGGCAACGGCGGATTCGTCGGTTTTGTCAGCCAGAACTCGACGGTTCGCCTGCTGATTACGCCGGCGACTCCGGTCGCGATTCGGGGCAGCGACGAGCCGGACCCGAGCGTCGTCCACCGCTGGTAGCTCCGCCCGCAGCCGATGCCCCTCGTACCGCGATGGTGTGTCCGTCCTCGCGGAGGAAGGGGGTGTCAGCAAGGCTTTCGGCAACGATCCACCGTCAGCAGAAGGAGGGTCGGGTGCCCGGCGTCATTCTTGGGCGGCGTCACCTACGACATCAGCCACACCAGATTCGAGGCCACCCGCGAGCTGCTCGCACGGTTCGCCGAGGGACACACCCCGGGGGTGGCGAATTCCCTCACCCACGACGGCGCCCGGCACCACCTGTTCATCACGCCCCGGGGTGCCGATCACACTGGTGGAATGACGCATCCGAGATTGTCGAGTCATGACGGCTTCCCGCACTGACGTACCCGAGCAGTGTCTCCGGCCATGTCGCCACCAGCGGCGTCAATGCCGTCGCCGGTAGCACCCCGTCACATCCTGGGCGCAAATCTGCATGCAAACATGCCAGCGAAAATACCTGCAATAAGGCACGTAGTGGGTAGGGTGATGTCCGCGCAAGCACACGGGCGGCACGCGGAATACGAGTGGGTGGGTATGGCGAAGGTGGGAAATTCCGGGGGCGGCGCCCGCCGCCGCCCGACCGGAGCCGGACGAGGCGCCGCGGAGTCGGGGAAACGCGCTCCCGGTGCGGGAGACTCCGGTGGTGCGGGAACGCCGAGTCCGGAGTTGACGGCGAAGTTGGAACCGCGGAAAGGACCGACGAAGGTTCCGCTCAATACCCGGGTCCTGGCCTCGACGGAGGCCCGGTTGACCTGGCTGGTGAACAATCGCCAATCCACGGTGACCAACGTCGTGGACGTGGCCCTGCAGGAGTTCTTCGACCGCTACAGCGTCCCGCCGGCAGATCATGACGGCCGGATCGCCGAGCAGGAGTCATGAGCGGCCGGGGGGAACAGATACCCCTGTTCGCACTGCCCGAGGCAACCCTGACGACGTCTTCCGCTTCCACTAATGACGTTGTCCCCGATGATGATGACGCCGTCTGCGTCGATGCTGGTGTCTTCGTCGCAGTCGATCAGGCGGACTCGGAGCCAGCCGTTGCCGGACACCCGGAATCGTCCGAGCACTGCGACGTCGCCGAAGCCGACGACGCCCCGACCCCGCCGTCTCCCGAGGTGGACAGCAAAGAAGTGGACAGCGCTGCGGTGAACGGCGACGACGAGCCAACCGAAATTGCACCGGCGGAAACAGCTACGTCAGAAACCGCCACGGCGGAACCAACGACGCCCGCTGATGCCCTGGATCTCCCAGCATCGGAGATCGAGCCGACGGCAACACCCCGTACACCGGGGTGGGAGACATTGCCCGCCGGCGAAGACGCCGATGGCCATGCGTTGATCGTGACCGCTGCGGGGACGTACACACCGTCCGGGCGGGAGTTGACCGGTCCGGTCGATTCGGTCGAGAAGCTGGACAAGCTGATCCGCTGGGCCTCGCTGACACCGTTGGGAGCCCCCGCACAGATCTGGGTCGTCGGACAGGGCGCATGCGAATCGCTTGGGTGGATTATTGATCCGGGCAGCGAAGACGACGTCGACGATATGGAAGCCCTCCGCAACCGCGCCGCCCAAGAATTGACCGCCGTCCTCCAGGCCACCCTCACCCCACTGCTGAACGCGGGGTGGGAACTTCGCGGCGATCCCGGGCACGTGGTGCACCTGTCCCGCTCGATCGGGAACTTCACCTCGATGGTCGATGTCGTGATCGAACCCTATGTATGGACCTACTGGAACAAGGACTTCGGTTGGCACAACCGGGTCGGAGACATGGGCATCCTCGGCTCACCCACCGCGGGAACGTATCTCCCGGACGACGACCTCCCGGCAGCACGTGAACTCGGTCGCCGGTTGGCCTGGTGCGCCAAGCACCTGGGGGTGCTCCCGGGGCCGACACCGGCGCGAACCGGAGCCGCGATCGTCGACAAAATCAAGCGTGAACGCACCCGCAGCGGCAAAGGCATCGTCGTCACCACACCGGGCTCGGTCCCACCGCTGGACGGCCCGCCGCGGGGAGATCTCGAACCCGCCGTCGGCTGGACACGCGTCCCCGACGCGCAGGATTTGGACGGGACGGGCCGGTTGGTGTCCATCGATCAACGCGCCGCCTACCTCGCCTCTGCGGGCATGCTCGAATTCGGCTACGGGCAGCCCCAGCACCTGACCGGTAACGCAGCGGCCGCGGCGGCGGTGGGGGAGAAGGGGGCCCCGTTCGGGCTGTGGCGGATCACCCTGCCCGCGGGGCAAACTTTGTCGCTGCCCGAGAAGCTACCTCTTGCGCACCCGCACATGCTCGCGGACCAACCGGTACAGACCTGGGTCACCTCGGTCAGCCTCGACGGGTTGTGCTCACCGGTGGCGGACGGAGGTATCGGCGCCGAACTCGACGATGTGGACATCGCCGAGGCCTGGGTCTACCCACAGCAGGGCCGCGCCCTGGACAAGTGGGCCAAAATCCTGCGCGAGGCCCGCAAGGCCGCGGTGGACACCGATGACGCAGCAACGAAGCGGTTCCTCGGCACCTGCTACAAGGGCTACATCGGGCGAATGGTCAACCCGGACATGTGGACCGCGAAGCAGATGCAACATCACCACCAACCGCTGTGGCGTGCGGCGATCATCGCGCACTGCCGGTGGCGCGGCCGCCGCGTCGCGATGCGGATTGCCCGCGAGCACGGCCGCTGGCCGGTCCGCACCGTCACCGACTCCTGGGTGTACCTCCTCGCCGATGGCGAGGACATCACCGACCCCAGCGAGGCGCTGGGGAAGATGTCGGTCGAGAAGGACGTGGTCCTCACCGACACCCTGCTATCCGCCTTCACTTCGGCAGAGGATGTGCACGACGTGAACCTGGCGATCAAGGCGGCGTTCGCCGAGGAGGAAGACGACTGATGGCACTGCATCTTCCGAAGCCCCGCACCACCAAGCCGGCACAGCAGGCGGTCGGCCTCGACGGCCTCAAGGTCTCCGTCGCCAACGCCGCGACCAGCGGTGTGGAAAAATCAAAGCAGGTCAAAAGCGGCGGACTGGCCGGACTGACCAGCAAGGTCTCCGTCAAGCAGCTGCGCACCGAGCTCGGCAACGAGGGCCTGCGGCAGGCGGCGATCGATGCCGGCCGCACACCCCCGTCCGACCGCACACTGCGCCGGTGGGCGCAACAGGGGCGCATCCCACACCCGGATGTCCTCGAGCGTGCCCAACGCCGCGCCGCGATCGAACGCCTCGGCGGCATCGACGCCGTCGCCGCGAAGATCGGCCGGTCCCGCTCCGCCGTCTCCCGATACCGGTCCGGGGACACGAACGAGCTGCGTGCCGACGCCAGCAAGAAACTCAAGAACGTCAAGGCCGAGGACATCATGAAACGCGCCGGCGTGCTGCGACCGGACGGAACCCCGAAACGGGCGGTCATCCGCGTCAAGGGTGGTGTCATGGTCCGCAACGGCGCCGACGAGGGCTACGACTACCGGGTCCGCACCCTCGATTTCGCGAACTCCGACACACCCTTCACCAGTGAGGAGTCCCGCGAACTGGCCGCCGCGCTGGCGAATGACGATCACGCCCGGGTCGTGGCCTTGCTGGAGCGGCACGCCACCCTCGATTACCCGGAGAACAAGGGCTTCGACAAGTACAGCGACCAGTTCGGATTCCACTTCGACCACATCGACTCCGTCCACATCGACTGGATCTGACCACCGGCTGGACCGAAGCACCAGGGGACGTGACGCTTTCCGCAGCCAGATCGCGAAGCACCGCTGTCGCAGAACGCACTGCTATGTCGGCAAGCACTGCTATGGCAGCAGCAACTGCTATCGAAGCTAGCGGTTTTCGCAACGCTACGGGAGTGCGCGGCGGCGGCCGGGTAGCAGGCGACCCTCCAATGAGGGCTGGGCAGAAGAAGTTATCCCCATACCCCGTTGAGATTGGCAGCCGGATTCGGGCACCGTATGCACCTCACCCCCACCGGCGTGAATTCCTCGGAGGCTGCGCGTGGCATCCCGGAACCCGCACCGCGGGGTGAGCGTCAACGCTCGTCCCTACAGATGAGGTGCCCATGCCCGCAAGATATTGGAGAGCCCGCAACCTGGTGACTTTCGTTGCGTGCGCGACCGTCGCCGGCGGCAGTGTCGCGGTGACCACCCCCGCGATCGCGCACGCCGACCCCACCGGTTGTGTGGCGACATTCAACCTGCTGATCCCCGGGACCTGGGAGACCTCCGAGAACGCCGACCCCACCCATCCTGTCGGGATCCTCGCACCGGTCGCCGACGCCATCACCGCCGCCCACGGTGACCGAGCGAAGGTCTACACCCTCCCGTACATGGCCCGAGCGTTCGACAACGGCCACACGTACGCCGACAGCAAACTCGACGCCCTCACCAAGGCCACGGCGGTGCTCACCGACGTATCCAGCAAGTGCACGAACACAAAGTTCACGATCAGCGGATACTCCCAGGGCGCCGACGCAGCAGGCGATCTCGCCTCTCAGATCGGCAACGACCACGGGCCCGTCCCGGCCGATCGGGTGCTGGCCGTCGGGCTGCTCGCCGACCCCGGTGCCGGCACCCAGGGGGTGGCGATTGTAGGTCCTCGCACCTCCGGTCACGGCATCGCCGATCCACGCCCGCAGGGCATGGGCACACTCTCGGGCCGGGTGGCCTCGATCTGCGATCCCGGGGACCTGTACTGCTCGATCCGCAAGGGCGACAACCCCCTACTGGGCTCGCTCGGGTCGATTCTGAGCAAGACCCCCAGCGCGAACGGCGACACCAGCAACGCCGGCGGCGACACTCGACTGGCCACCGCGCTGACCTCGGACTTTTCTGCGGCCGACTTGCCGGGACTGGGCGCGAATGTTGCCGCACTCGGACAGCAACTCGCCGACCCGAACGTCGATGTCGGAAGCGTGGCGGCGACGGCATCATCCCTCGCCACCACACTCGCCCCGATCGCCGACCTGATCGACTCCGGGACCGCACGTGCCGCCACCGGGCAGCTCGCCGCCGCCCCGGCGGGAAGCCCCGAACACAGTGCCTCCGAGGTGATCTCGAAGGCCGGGGCCTCCGACCTGTCCGCCGCACTGAACACGGTGACGACGATCGCCGACACCGCACGGAAACTGGCCGAGTCGGGGACGACGACCGTGGCCGGGGCATCGGCGGACGCGGCGCAGCTGTCGACCACGGCCACCACCCTCGGCGGTCAGGTCGCCCCGCTGACATCGGTTCCCGCCGATGCGCTCGCGTCGGCCTCGACCGTGCTGTCGACGCTCAAACCAGCCACGGTCGTCAATCAGATCCTCAACGTCGCCACCGGGGTGACCGCTCTCGACGTGCCCGGCATTCTCCGCAACCTCACCGTGCTGCCGCAGAAGGTCGCCGCCCTCGACGCCCACGGCGCCCACCAGGTGGCCGGGGAGCTGAACAACCAATTCGCGCCGTTGGTGAAGATGGCCGCCGGCGTGGATCTGCGCTGGATCTCCCAGGTGCTCTCGGGCATCCCGGACCCCACCGGATACACCCAGATCGCCGCGCTCGTGGCGTCGATCCTGGGAGGCGTCGACGTCATCCGGCTGGCCACCCTGGTCGGCCGGATCCAGGACATCGCCTGGACCGCGGTGGAGAAACTGCTCCCGCCCCCCGGACAGGCACCGGACCCGCTCGGGGCCGGGGCCGCGATGGCCGGCCTCGTCCCGGTCGGCCTCGACCTGGCCTCGGTGGCGGTGAACATGCTCTCCGGCACGGCCTCCAAGACCCCGCCGGAACTGCTCGGGAAGCAGTCAAACGCGGCCACCAGCATCAGCACCCAAACGGAGAACGTTGATCTGCCCGCGCTGACCGGCTCATTGACGACCATGGCCCAATCGCAGGGCGCCGAGGACCTGACCGCCCTGGTCGGCGAAGGCCTGAAGGCCGCGAGCTTCTTCAGCTCCGGTGCCCACACCAACTACCGCGCCCTGGTCGTCGACAACGCCGGCCGCAACGCGATCACCTGGCTGTCCGACTGGCTGAATATTCAGATCGGACGTGCGATATGACGTCCCGCGCCCACAACCCGGCCGCCCGCTGGACCTTCTGCGACCTGTGTCATCACCGCGGCTATCACAGCCGCGCGGACGCCAAAGCGGTCCGCAGAAGGCACCCCGGCGAGAAGGGCCTCGCCGTGTTCGTCTGCCCGCACACCACCGGGCTTTTTCACATCGGGCACCGCCCAGAAGCGTTGAGCAACGGGCAGATCGACCGTCACCTGTTACGCGTCCAGGCGGTCCGCACCAACCGGGCTCACAATCGATGACCGTCCGAGATCGCCGTGACCGTCGCCGACCTTGCTACCGACCGACACCTTGGCGGAGCGCTTCCGGCCCTTCCCCACCGAACGAAACGCGCAAGCGAACACACTCCGACGTCTCACTGCCCGACCACCCCAGAAAGGGAGTTGTCATGACGATCTGCCGCATCCATCCGGGCGATCCCGCATCCCCGGTCATCCTGCACGCCCCGCACGCATCCCGGGCGATCCCCGACACCGTCCGCGCGGGACTGCTCCCCTCCAATGCCGAACTGGCAACGGAACTCGACGAATCCACCGACACCGCAACCGACCTCATCGCCCAGGGTGCCGCGGACTACACCCGGTCAGGCCGGGGCAGACCCTGGCTGGCGATCAACCAGGTCTCCCGACTGGTCATCGACCCGGAACGATTCCCCGGCGACGACGAGCCGATGAATACGGTCGGTAGGGGAGCGGTCTACACCCGCACCTGCACTGGCACCCTGCTGCGGCCCGAACCCGCACCCGACACCCGATATCTGATGGACACCTACTTCCATCCCGACGCCGCCGCCATGTCGGAGCTGGTCGACGACCGGCTCGCCGCCACCGGAGCAGCAGTGATCATCGACGTGCACTCCTATCCGAGGTACCCGTCCGCATTCGAAGACCCCACCCGGCCCAGACCTCCGCTCTGCATCGGGACCGACGACTTTCAAACCCCCGAACCGCTGACCGAACAGGTACGGTCCGCGTTCGCCGGACTCGACGAGTGCGCGGTCAATGCTCCGTATGCCGGCTGCTATGTGCCGCTGAGCCGGTATCGCACTGATTCCCGAGTCAGCGCGGTGATGATCGAACTCCGCCGCGACCAGTACCTGGGCGCCGATCACACTCCGGACCCGACGAAGGTCGACGCACTGTCCCGCATGCTCGCCACCCTGGTGGACCGGTGCGCCGCGGCGGGAGCCGCGCACTGATGTGCAGACCGAAACCGGGACCCCGCTGCACCCCACACGTGCGCCCGCATCGCGCTCGAGCACGACCCCGGCGACGTCACACTGCGCGCACGCGTCCGGCGCGCCGAAACCGCCGTCGCCGAGAAATCGGGCACCGGGTCTGCAGCAGCGGCTTACGGCAGGGCCAACAACACCGACACTCTGCAGAGCAAAAGCGCGGTGACGTGGGGTTTCGGCGGCGACGGTGCGATAACTGAAATTATCGTCGCCGAGTGCGCACAAACCGAGAGTGACACGGAGGTGGATGTCCTGACTCGGTGAAGGTGGCGATAACTCAGTGAATCTGGCGAGTGTGGCGGTCTATCTGGCGGACGGCTCAGCGAACCTGGCGAATCCGAGGTGCTCACCCACGGTCCGGGAATGAATCGAGGCACCAAGTTCCATGCTCGCCTGACTCTTTGAGCCCGAAGTTGCCGCGGCGACTCAATAGACCTGGCGAACAGCAGGTGCGGCCTCTGCGAGGTTGCGTCCACGATGATGGTGTACGAGCCGGATCTCGTACCAATGACCGGCGTGTCGTAACCGGACGAGAGACGGTCACCGCGTGATTCTTCGA